>DATEKZ010000089.1:0-4825 GCA_035277185.1 Verrucomicrobiia bacterium | reverse complement strand
TTATCCCGTCGTCATCGAGAGACGATTATTTCGATCCTTGAACGCAACGCCCGGCGAGGATTTCCTGGCTGGCCGGCTCGCCATCGGGGTGCACGAACTGGATCCAGATCCACGGGTTGCCGCCCACGCCGCCCAGCACCGGTTGCTTGGGAAACTTGATCGTGGTACCGGATGGAATGAGCACTACCTCGGCTGTGCGCGTTGCCTTGTGCGGGCCGCCAACGGGATTGTCGTTGTTGCGGAAGATGAAACGCGCTTTGAGGCCGGACAGCGTCAAGCCGCCGTCAACGGTGATGAACGGGCCGGGATTGTTCGAGCAGCCGTCCAGGAGGACGTTGGCCTTGGCAATGACATCGGTGTAGAAGCCGGGATCAACCTCGGTCAGACCTTGCACGCAACGTCCGAGAAATATCTCCTCGGTCAGGGTGTTGTTGTCGCCGTCCAGGAACTGTATCCAGATGAAGGGATTGCCTCCCGTCCCGCCCAGTACCGGCTGTTTGGGAAGGGTGATGGTTCCACCCTCCGGCAGCACAACGGCGCTGGTGACAAACTCCTCGACGTGTTCATGCGTTCCTTTCACGTTGTTTCGGAAAATAGCCTGCACGTTCAGCCCGCCGAGTACCAGGGTGGCGTCCAGCGTCACCTGTGGGCCGTGCGAGTTATCGCAATCCATCATGGTCACGGTGCCGTTGACTTGAACGGGCATCGAGAACGCGGTACTCACTTGTTTTTCGGACGCGCTGACACCCGCGGGCAAGCCCAGGCCTAACAGCGCCAGGGTTGCGACCCCCGCTTTGATTGCTTTGACGAGTTGATTGGTGTTCATACTTCTTCCTGCATTATGTCTTCTGGTTTGTTGCTCAGGTTTGATGATGCGCTGCACGCACTCGGCACGCGCTCCCGGCCGCCCTGTCGCCTGCGACCGAAAAGTTCCACGGAAATTCGCCGGTGACTGTGGAGGGTACCGCGCGGGCGGGGAAGCGGGGTGAGAACCTCAAATTGCGGCAGGGAAATCCCTGCACTTGGCGCGTGAATTCCCTGCAAGTTTTGTCTTTTGTTCCCCGGCCGTTCTGCTATGGTCCTCGCATTCCCGTGGCAGAAGTCGCATGAGATGAATCAATGGTATGGAGGAGTTGTATCAAAAAGCCGGCTATTTCCAGACAGCGACCAACCCCATTGCGCAAAGCGCCCATCGTTGAGGGAGCCAGGCATAAGAGACGATCGCCGTCCCCATCGTCTGACACCGCGAAGCTGCTTCACCAACTGGAGGTCCACCAGACTGAATTGGAAACGCAGAACGCCGCATTGCGCGCCTCTCAATTGGATCTCGATGAGTCCGTTTCCAAATACGCCGATTTGTACGACTTTGCTCCGGTCGGATATTTCAGCTTTGATCGGCGCGGCAGGATCCTTGAAGTGAATTTAACCGGTGCCCGTCTTCTGGGCATGGAACGAAGACGCCTTGTCGGGCAACCGTTTGTGGTTTTCGTGACCCGCGAGTCGCGCCCCGCCTTCTTCCTGCACCTGCGGCGGATATTCAAGAATCGGTCGCGCGAGTTGTGCGACCTGGCCCTTTTAAGAGCCGACACTCCCTTCCACGTTCAACTGGAAACAGTCTGGCGCGAAGACCGTAATCAGGGTAGCAGGTGTAGTACGGCCATCATGGAGATCGACGCCCGGAAAAGAGCGGAAGACGCACTGCGAGAGGCCCACGAAGATCTGGAATCGCGGGTTCAACAGCGCACGGCCGAATTGTTGCAGACCAACCAGGCGCTGGAGGCAGAAATCGTCCAGCGCAGGCAGGCTGAGGAGTCGCACCTGCGCGTGTTGCGGAGCGTCGTCGCAACCCAGGAGGCCGAACGGGGCCGCCTGGCGCGAGAGTTGCACAACGAGTTCAGCCAAAAACTGGCCGCGCTGGGGATCGGCCTGAAAGGACTCGGAGAGGAACTGCCGTCGCCATCTCCGCTTCAGTTGCGCCTCGCAGACCTGTTGAATGTCGTGGACGGCCTGATGCGCGACATGCACACTCTGGTGTGGAAGCTGCGCCCGCCGGTGTTGGACGACCTGGGTCTGCTCGATGCGTTGCGACGCTACACGCGCGACTGGATGAAAGTCAGCGGGATTCCGGTGGACTTTCACAGCCGCGGCTTCGGCGGGCGAGTCCTGGCGCCGCAGCTCGAAATCACGCTCTATCGGATCGCCCAGGAGGCGCTCACGAACGTCTTCAAACACGCTCGAGCCACGCGCGTCAGCGTTCTGCTGGAAGACAAACGGAATCATGTTGCACTGATCATCGAGGATGACGGCCGGGGCTTTCGCATGGATAAACTGTCGAATGATGGCGCCGGCTTGCAGGATCACCTTGGGTTGATTGACATGAGGGAACGTGCCGCGCTGGCCGGTGGAACCGTGGAGATCGAATCCGCGCCGCGGTCGGGCACGACCATATTTGTGCGCATTCCGCTGGCGGCACAACCGAGGAAGGGAGAGGCCGCGAAATGAAGAAAATTCGCGTTCTCCTGGCCGATGATCACACGGTCGTGCGTGAAGCGCTGGCGCTGTTGTTAAAGTCCCAAGACGACATTGATGTCGTGGCGGAAGCGACCAACGGTCGGGAGGCCTGCCAAAAAGCGAAGGCTCTCAAGCCGGATGTCGTGGTGCTGGATCTCAGCATGCCCGAACTCAGCGGTCTGAAAGCCGCCGAGATCCTGCGACGGGATTGTCCCCGGGTCAAAGTGCTGGCTCTGACCATGCACGAAGACGAAAGTTATCTGCGTGAAATGGTCCGAATGAAAGCCGCTGGATACATCCTCAAGCGAGCGGCGAGTGAAGAATTGCTTCGCGCCATCCGCGAGGTGGCCTCGGGCGGCACCCACTTCGACTCCACTCTGGTCACCACTGCGTTCCTCGACAAACTGGGTGAGGTGGCGGCTCCCGGAAATAGACCCGCGCGCCGTCTTACGCAGCGGGAAGAGGCGGTGCTGCGACTGATTGCCTGGGGCTACACCAACCGGGAGATCGCCGCGAAACTGTCCCTCAGCGTCAAGACGATTGAAGCGTACAAACTGCGTGTAGGAAGGAAACAGGGGCTGCACAGCCGCACAGAGGTAGTGCGCTACGCTTTGCAACATGGCTGGTTGAATGCCGAGAAGGGCCAATGGTCAGGCGAAGCAGATCTCTGAACGTCGGTGAATCCGGCGGGGACCCCGGCCGGCGAAGAACGGACTGACGTCGAAGGCAGGAGGACGATCTCAATTGAACCCGTCTTCCATTGCGGTCCACTCCGCCCCGGATTGGATGCACTTGTGGGAAATTTCTTCGCGGGTGTCGCCGTTTTTGCTCAGATTTGAGAAAACCAGTCACCGATGTAGCCAAACACCGACGCGCCTGTAGGCCGGACACCGACAAGGAAATTGCGTGTGTACCGACAAGACCAGCGGTGGGTTTCACGGTGAAGAACGGACTCTGTGTCCCAGCCTTAGTAGGGTCGGACGTAAGAGGGCCGATTCCGACCGCAGGTTCGCGATGCCGAAGACCGACGATTTTGCCGGTCTATTTGTTTTCGATAACCCCTTTTGAGATGGCGTAGCGGGTGAGACCGGCCACGTCGTGAATGTCGAGTTTGTGCATGAGCTGCTGACGATGTTTCTCGACGGTTTTGATGCTGATGAAGAGCTCGCCGGCGATTTGTTTGTTGGCGAAGCCTTCGGCGATCAATTGCAGCACCTCCATTTCGCGCGGGGTGAGTTTAGCGACTTTCTTCTGATCGGGCGGACGGTTGAGGGACGACCGGTAATGGTCGAGCAGACGCTTGGAGATGGCCGGGCTGAAAAAGGCATTGCCTTTCCTGGCCTCGCGAATGGCCGAGACCAGGTCGGTGGCCGCGGTCTGTTTGACCAGGTAACCGGACGCGCCGGCGTCGGTGAGCTGCTGGACATACTCATCATCGCTGTAAGAGGAGAGAATGAGCACATGACTCTTGGGACTTTCCTTGCTGATTTGCCGGGTGGCTTCCAGCCCGTTGAGTTGCGGCATGGCAATGTCCATGACCACGACTTCCGGTTGCAGGCGTTTGGCCATTTGCACCGCCTGGCGGCCGTTTTCGGCCTCGCCGACGACCGTCATATCTTCTTCGGCTTCGAGTAACGCACGGAGTCCTTGTCGAACCACGGTGTGATCGTCCGCCAGTAACACAGTTATCTTTTGCATAGGTTGTCTATTCCGTTGTGCGGGGTTGTTCGTTGTCCGGTTTGAACGGGATCGAGGCGCGGATGGTGGTGCCTTTGCCCGGAGCCGATTCCACGGCGAGTTCGCCGTTGACCAGCCGCAGGCGTTCCTGCATCCCCATCAGCCCCAAACCGCTCTTGTCTTTCGGGCCGGCAACCAATCGGTCCGTATCAAATCCTTTGCCGTCGTCCTTGACCGCCAGGTGAATGGCCGGGCCCGTCCTGCGAAGACTGACGCTGACGCGCCGGGCGCCGGCATACTTGCAAACGTTCGTCAGGCTTTCCTGGACGACGCGATAGATGACGGTCTTCGGTTCGCTCGCCAGTTTTTCGACAATGGGGTCGGCGCGAAGGCTGACCTTGAGGTCCGTGCGTTTGGCGAAGGCACGGATACACCACCGGAGCGCGACGACCAGGCCAAGGTCGTCCAGCATCGCCGGCCGGAGTTCGTAGGAGAAGCGATGCACATCCTGCATCGTTTGTTCGAGGAGAGATTGGGTCTCGGCGACTTGCGCGTCGAGGTCGCCGCCGATCCGAACCGCCTTCTTTTTCAACAACTGGAGGTTGACGCTGATCGCCGTGAGGGCCTGGCCCACTTC
>DATEKZ010000088.1:0-7579 GCA_035277185.1 Verrucomicrobiia bacterium | reverse complement strand
GAAACTGGTTTTCTTCGGATTTGCCGTAGTGGGATTGAACCACGGCCCTGGCCAGCTCTCCCTTTGGCTCGGCCAATGGCAGCGAGTCGCGCAGGTAGATTTCATAAATGTTTTGCGCGCCGGTCATGTCCGGCCGTCTGACCTTGATCTTCCGGTCGATGCGACCCGGACGGAGAATGGCCGGGTCAATCAGGTCGGCGCGATTCGAGGCCAGGATCACGACAACATTTTGGAGCGGCTCGAGGCCGTCCATTTCCGTGCAGAACATCGGCACCAGAGTGCTGACCATACTGTGGTACCGGCCGCCATGCCGTGTGCCGAGGATGGACTCGGCTTCGTCAATGAAGAGAAAGGCCAGCGCGCCGTCGTTGGCCCGTTCCCGGCACTGCGTGAAAAGATCGCGCACCTGCCGCTCCGATTCGCCGACCCACATGTTCAGGATTTCAGGGCCTTTGACGTGCAGGAAAAACTCCGGCCGGTCCACGCCCGATTGGGTCTTGATCTGCTGGCGCAGGTTAAACGCGGTCGCTTTTCCAAGCAGCGTCTTGCCACAGCCGGGAGGGCCATAAAGCAAAAAGCCCTTCGGAACCGTGTGTTCGAAGCGCTTGAACAGGTCTCGATGGATGAACGGCAGCTCGATGGTGTCCCGAATGGCCCGCACGGCCTCCTCCTGCCCGCCAATCGACGACCACGGGAGTTCCGTTACCGTTTCGAGAGAACGCTCGACACGTTTGCCGACGCCGACGACCTCCAGAGCGACCCGCTGGTTGACATCGAGCCGAACGTCCATGCCGGGCTTGAGTTTCTCCTTGGTCAACAAGGCCGAGCGTTGGAGCACCAGCGGCATCAGGCCCGATTCCTGCCCGATGCGCAGCCGGCCGTCGGAAAGCAATTCGTCCACCCGGACAATCGGGCCATTGCGATCGAAACCAAGACCCTGGACAACGGCGAAGGCCTCATTGAGCAACACGCGCTGGCCGACCTGCAAGCTCGACAGCGGAATGGCTGGATCCACGCGGCAAACATAATCTGTGTTCGCGACACAGATGTGCGCCTGGTCCGGCTGAACGGGCATGATGAGCGTCCCGACCCGGAAGGCGGGCGAGCGGAGCTTTTCGACAATCGCATCCAGCTTCTCCAGCGCCTGCCGCGCCTGGTCGTTCATTTCCTCGATTGCAGCGACCCGCTCGCGCAGATAGACCATGTCGAGGATCGCCGGATGGCGCGGCGGCAGTTTGGTGACGATGAGATCGATCAGTTGGAGTGCGGACAGGGTGTCGAGTTCCTCGCGGGGAAGCAATCCACTGAGGGAAGGCGAAGTCTGCGACGCTTCAACTGGCGATTTGTTGGCTGATGCTTGCGGCACAGACTTCTTCTTTGGCTCAGCCATGCCATGACATTAGCTCGCTTCGCTCTTTTTGCAAACACGGAGATAATTTTTTTCGCCATTCCACCGTGAGTCCGGTTGAAAAAAGATTGACGCGACACATAAGGTGACCAGGCACAAAAAACGGAAGGCGCCTCGCGGCGCGCACAGCCGAAAACTATCGGCTCGTTTCGACAATTCTCCTGGCCGCCTCCCTGACCGATTCGACAAGTTCCGCCGGCGCCAGCACGGTCGCGTTGCCCCCCCAACTGAGGATCCAGCGCTGAACCTCGACGAGGCTCGATAGTTTCAGACGCAATTCGACGGCGCCGTCCGGCTGCTCATTCAATTGTTGCGATGGATGCCAGCGTTTCTCCCGGATATAATCGGCGACGATTTCGTTGAAACGGATCACAACGTCGTGCTCACCCCGGCCTGAGACAACGCCAAAGCTGTCTCGAAGCCGCTTTTCAAGTGAGAATTTCTGCGGGCGCGTGAAGGTCCTGCCGGTGTGTTTTGCCTCCAGGATTCGCGCCGGGACAAAGGTGCGGATGTCCTTTCGGAGGTGGCAGTACGCGAACAGGAACCATTCGCCGTTGATGTTGGCCAGGTGATAAGGGTCAACCAGGCGCGGTTCGGTTCCTTTTTGTCCGGGCTTGCGATAGGTGAGGAGCAACTGGCGATGTTGCGCTGTCGCCTTGGACAACGCGTCGAAAATCTCAAGGTTCAGGATCGGCTCGGCGCTCGTTCGAAAGGATATCGTCTGCTCCCACTCGGCCAGGTTGAGCGAAATAGTGTCCGGCAACCCCGCCGCCATCTTCTTGAAGGCGCTCAGGAGCGGTTTCTCGAACGTCGTGCCGCGGTATTGTTGCAGCGCCTTCTCGGCCACGAGCAGGGCGAAGAGTTCTCCTTCAGTGATCTGAAGGGTTGGAAAGCCGCTGACCTCCTCCGTGTAGTGATACCCGTTGCGGGTGACGTCGAATTCGAGCGGCAGCTCCAGCCGGTCGCGCATGAACTCCAGGTCGCGGTAGATCGATTTGGTGCTGACTTCCAGCTCGATCGCCAGTGTCGTGGCATTCGGGAATTTGCCGGATTGGATCGCCTGATGAATGCGCAGCATCCGTTCGAGCGGAGGTCGAGACAGAGGCAGGTTTCTTCTTGGCTTGTCCTGGGATTTCATCTTCCAAGGCAAATCGCCAGGGCGTCACAACGAATTCGCCCCGGGCCGCCTCCTGCGACGTCTGAACGCCTGAACAAGATGACGAAACGAAAATTAGACCAGCTTGGCCAGCAATTCGTCGTTGGTCTTGTGTTTCTTGAGCGCGGCGATGAGCGTCTCCATCGCCTCGACGGGGTTCAAGTCCACCATCGTGCGGCGCAGCTTGCGGATCGATTCCAGGTTTTTCGCCGGAAAAAGCTTCTCCTCCTTGCGCGTGCCGCTCTTGGGAATGTCGATCGACGGAAAGAGACGGCGATCGGCCAGTTTCCGTTCGAGAATCAGCTCCATATTACCGGTGCCCTTGAATTCCTGGAAAATCAGCTCGTCCATGCGTGACCCGGTATCGACGAGCGCCGTCGCCAGGATGGTGAGCGAACCGCCTTCCTCGATCTTGCGCGCGGAGGCGAACATCTTGCGCGGTATCTCCAGGGCGCGCGCGTCCACGCCGCCCGTCATCGTGCGGCCGCTGCCGCCATGCACGCTGTTGTAGGCGCGGGCGACGCGGGTGATCGAATCCAGCAGGACAAAGACGTCCTTGCCTGATTCAACCATGCGCCGGCAGCGTTCAATCATGAAACGGGACAGGCGAACGTGAGTTTCGAGGTCCTGGTCGTTCGACGACGCCACCACCTCGGCTTTGACGGAACGCTGGAAATCCGTGACTTCCTCGGGCCGCTCGTCGATCAACAGGACCAACACATGTACTTCCGGATGGTTGGTGGTGACGGCGTTGGCGATCTGCTTGAGAATGGTTGTTTTGCCCGTGCGCGGCGGCGCGACGATCAATCCGCGCGTCCCCTTCCCGATGGGTGTCACGAGATCGATGATCCGCGTCTCGATCAGATCGGGGGTGGTTTCCAACTGGAACTTCTGGGTCGGATCAATGGTCGTCAGGTTTTCAAACCGCATCGCCTTGGTGTAGTCGCCAAACGGCATATTGTTGACCTTGTCCACCTCGCGCAGTTGAGGGCTGTTGCCGCGGTGAGGCGGCTGCAGAGGACCGGCAACCAGGCAGCCTTCGCGGAGAAAGTTTTTCTTGATCGTGTCCGGCGTGACGAAAATATCGGTCGGTTTGGGTTGGAAGTGGTTTTCCGGCGAGCGCAGGAAGCCAAATCCCTTTTCTGAAATCTCCAGATAACCGGCGCCGTATTCCGGCGTGCCATTAGACTTAGTGCTCATACTGTATCTCTATTGTATTTGTCCGAGGGGCCTATTCCGCAACGTGGCCTGAAAACCACACGAATTTTGAACTTTGGGAAAAACTGTCTGATCCCGACGGTTTCGAAACCTGCGTCTTACGGGGGACAGTCGGTCGAACCTGTGACGGAGGATTAATAAGGGTAATTACCCGCTAGCGCAACAACTATTTTAGGTTGTCTTCCGATGGATTACCCACCCACTTCGGCCTTGGCTTCGGCGGCCAGCGGCGTGCTCAGGTAACGCTCCCCGGTCGAACAGGCTACCGTCACAATCATCTTGCCTGTATTTTCCGGACGTTTGGCAACTTCGAGGGCCGCCCAGACATTGGCGCCCGACGAGATGCCGGCCAGGATACCCTCTTCCTTGGCCAGTCGGCGCGCCATCGCGAAGGAGTCGTCGTTCGACACCTGGATGCATTCTGTGATCTGCGGATTCCCCTTCTCATCCTTCAAATGCAGGTTTCTGGGAACGAAGCCGGCCCCTGTGCCCTGGATCTTGTGCGGACCTGGCTTCAGCGGTTGACCCGTGAGGGTCTGGGAAATCACGGGCGAATCCTTCGGCTCGACGGCAATCGCCTGAAACGAAGGTTTCTTGGTTTTGATCACTTCATAACAGCCCGTGATCGTCCCCCCGGTCCCGACGGCCGCCACCAGGATGTCCACCTTGCCGTCCGTGTCGTCCCATATCTCGACGGCCGTCGTGTGGCGATGGATCAGTGGATTGGCGGGGTTCTCAAACTGCTGTGGAATCCAGGAATTCGGCGTCTCGCGCGCGATTTGTTCCGCTCTTGCAATCGCTCCCTTCATCCCTTCGGTCCCTGGAGTCAGAACCAGCTTGGCGCCGAGCATCGCCAGCAGCGTGCGCCGCTCCAGTGACATCGTCTCGGGCATCGTCAGGATGAGCTTGTAACCCTTGGCCGCGGCGACAAACGCCAGGGCGATGCCGGTATTGCCGCTGGTCGGCTCGATGATCGTCGTTTCCGGGTTGATTGTCCCGCGGCGTTCCGCGTCTTCGATCATCGACATACCGATACGGTCCTTGACACTGCCGAGCGGGTTAAAGAATTCGCACTTCAGAAGAATGGTCGCCGTCAAACCGGCTGTCACTTTGTTCAATTTCACCAGCGGGGTGCGCCCGACCGTCTCGACAATGTTGTTGTAGATTCGACCCATAAAGATCCTCTTATGAAAAACTGAGCCACCGGCTGAGCCGGTTGAAAATCAGTGTGGAGCGGATAGTGGAGGATTGATTTGAACATGGGCAAGCACTTTCTCGCGGGTCCCAACGTTGGTCGCGGGCGACGTGCGGCGCTGATCCGTGTCAACCGGGAGGACTCGGCGAAGGCCGCCCAAAAACAAATGTCCCCGCCTGATCACAAGACCAGGCGGGGACGAAATGGGGGATGGGAGTACGCCAGGCTCTCTTTCCCATGCTGACATTAGGCGCCCAATTGGCTGCCAGCTTCCCGACGCTATTCTCCACGGCAAGCGGAGTCTTCGGCCTCGTAGCAGGGCCGTCCAGCGCCTTGCGGTCACTGAATTATCGAGTGAGGCTTTTCAGCTCGCTTGGGCTGGTGGTTGCGCCACCGGCTTGCGAACCAGGTCAAGACACGTCTATGACTTCGGCTCCGCGTCTTAACCGCTTAACACGGGATCTGCCACCACTTTTGGCGGTGCGTTGGCCCCGTGCCACGGGTCTCGCCTCTTAACTCTCAGGCTGCTTTTCGCTCACAGGCCAGCGGTGCCGTTTTTAGCATCGCCGACATTCAGAAGGTTTTCACGAGTCTTGCCCAGACCGCGTGTCCTTCCCGATTCGAGTGCTCCTTTTGTCGCGCCTTTCGGCGTCTTTCGCTGGGCGTGCTTCAAATGGTTTGAAGTCGCCGGAGTCACTCGCTCCGTGCTGGTGCGCAGTAGCAACCATCTACCCTCCGGGTAACTGCGATTCACCCAGGACCGAAACTTTCCCGGGCTACTTGACTCAACTCGAAGCGGTTTCTCATCGCTTCTCGCCGCCAAGCCCCTCATTCGCGTTTGACGACGTGCGAACGTCGCCAGAGGAGCTGGTGAATTCTGCCTCCGTTCTCCGAACCTTTCGATCCGGACTTAAGAGGGGCAGAGCCAACCAGCCTGGCTCCACCATTCCCCAGTCACCTGGGATTATCCTTGAGACGTCCAGCGTCACGGTTAGTTGCCGCCGACCCTTCTCAGTTCTTTCAATGAACTGCCGGCAGGTTATCAGAATTTGCGAATCCAACAACGGATTCTTATGCACACGTTATTAACCTCCATCGCTTCCTTAACAACCGATGAACAGATCAAACCGCTCAATGAATTCGACATTTTCTCCCTGTTCGGCAAACGACAAAGGCACCTGTGAACAAAAAAAATCGCCCCCTGTGAAAAACTTTGTGTCCCCGTTTCCAAGGGCCGTGACGCACGAACAGCACGTCGAAGGGCATGGCGAGCCCGGAGGCCTATCGCTGAACGCGCGCGCTGCCGCCCTTGACCAGGCTTTCCACTTCCTTGAGCGACGCCATTGATGTGTCGCCCGGCGTCGTCATCGCCAGCGCCCCATGGGCCGCGCCATAGTCAACCGCCTTCTGTGCGTCGTTGAACTGAATGAAGCCGTACACCAGCCCGGACGCGAAGCTGTCCCCGCCGCCGACGCGGTCGAGGATTTCCAGGTCTTCGCGGTTGGGCGCTTCGTGGAATTTTCCGCCCGCCCAGCAGATCGCGCCCCAGTCATTTCGCGTCGCCGTTCTGACGGCGCGCAGCGTGGTCGCCGTGACCTTGAAGTTCGGGTAGGCCTTGACCGACTTCTCAATCATCTGCTTGAAGGCCGTCACGTCGATTTTGCTGATGTGTTCATCCACGCCTTCGACCTCGAATCCCAGGCAGGCCGTAAAATCCTCTTCGTTGCCGATCATGACATCGACGTATTTGGCGATCTCCTTGTTGACTTCCTGCGCCTTCTTGTGCCCGCCGATGCTCTTCCAGAGCGAAGGCCGATAGTTCAAGTCGTAGGAAACAATCGTGCCGTGCCTCTTCGCGGCTTGAACCGCCTCGACAACCAGCTTCGGCGTGGTGTCGCTCAACGCCGCGAAGATGCCGCCGGTGTGCAGCCACCGGGCGCCGAGCTTGCCGAAAATGTGGTCCCAGTCAAAGTCGCCCGGCTTGAGCTGGGAAGCCGCCGTGTTGCCGCGGTCCGGCACCCCAACGGCGCCGCGCACGCCGAAGCCGCGCTCCGTGAAGTTCAAACCGTTGCGCACGGCGCGGCCCACGCCATCGTACGGCACCCATTTGACCAACTCCGTATCGACGCCGCCTTGCAGGATGAAATCTTCGAGCAGGCGACCCACTTCGTTGTCGGCAAAAGCGGTGCAGACGGCGGTCTTCAATCCGAAGCAGCGGCGCAGTCCGCGGGCGACGTTATACTCGCCGCCCCCTTCCCAGACTTTGAATTCCCGCGCGCAACGGACCCGGCCTTCCCCCGGATCGAGGCGCAGCATGATTTCGCCGAGCGCGATCATGTCGTATTTGCAGGAACCGGCGGGTTTGATGTCTAAAATGGCCATGGACGATGGGTTGAAATTGTCTGTCGTTGTTTAACGGGCGGCCAGATTGAGAAAACGACCGTTGAAACTCAATACATTTTTGCCGAACGGACGCAGCGTCCGTGTCGGACTATGGACCGCGACGATACTCTCTCCGCGCGTTCTCGATCTCGGCGATCAACCGAGCGCGCAGCGACAGGAGTCGCCGGCGCGCGAAGGGCACACGGAACAGAACGGCCGC
>DATEKZ010000087.1:0-2569 GCA_035277185.1 Verrucomicrobiia bacterium | reverse complement strand
TGAGATCTACCTGCGCGACTCGTTGCCTTTGGCCGAGCCGAAAGCGGACCTGGCCCGGGCCGTGGTGCAGTCCCACTACGGCAAATCGGAAGAGAACCAGTTTCTCGAAGTGGTCTATCGCAGCGGCAAACGGGACACTTTATACCGCGGCGACCTCGCCAGTGGCGCCATCATTGCCGCCGTGGTCGAGCGTGCCAAGAGTCTGGCCATCAAACGTTCGATCGAGACCAAACAGGAGACCCAGTTGACGCGCGAAGATTTGCTGGACGCCCTGCAGCGTGAATACCAGGAGAACGATCTGTTTCCCGCCACCGACATCACCGAGGACTGGCTGAAGTTGACCGACTTCGACCCTGACAACGTGATCAAACTGGGACCGATTCGACCGCGGAAAGCGGACACGGTTGGAAACGCGATTGTCTAGGGAGGGCGAGAAGGATCCTGACCTCGATCGAACAACTGACGAATGCGTGAATCGAAGTTGTCGTCCTTGAGTTCAACGTCCGCGTGGTTTATGCGCCCCTCCCTGCCGCCCGCCTCCCGCGTGAACAAAGGTGTTGAATTGCCGGAGGGCAAATGATCGCTCCGACCTTCCAATTCGGACTGGAGACCGAAATCGGCATTTTCAGCGACGCTCCGGGCGAGGTCGATGTGGTGGCTGAATCCATCGCCCTCGTGCGAAGCGCCACGGAGCCGGGAGTCTGGATGTGTTGGGATTACGATTGCGAGGATCCCCACGTCGATATGCGCGGGTTTCGCGTTCATGAGCTGCGCCAGGACACCGACGAGTCCAATTACTACGCGCAGGACGCCGCGCGTGAACTGAGTTTTGTTGAAATCAAGAGCGACCTGGTGCTCGGCAACGGCGCGCGCTTTTACAACGACCATGCGCATCCGGAATACTGCACGCCGGAATGCCGCACCGTGGACGAACTGGTGGCGCACGATCGAGCGGGTGAACGCATCCTGATGGCCTGCGCGCGGCACCTCTCCGAGCAACGGGGCGTGGCCGTGCGGCTCTACAAGAACAATACGGACTTCTGCGGCCACAGCTACGGATGCCACGAGAATTATCTGCTCCCGCGCTCGCTGCAGTGGGAAAACCTGGTCCAGGGCATCCAGGCGTTCCTCGTCACGCGACAGGTGTTCGCCGGGTCCGGCAAGTTCGCCATCGAATCGGAGGACAAATTCGTTTCGTCCGGCTTCCAGATCTCGCAGCGGAGTGACTTTTTCTGCGAGTTGCAGAGCGTTGATACGATGCAGCGGCGGCCGATTATCAACACCCGGGACGAACCGCACGCCAATCCCAAACGCTTCCGTCGGTTTCATGTCATCCTGGGTGACGCCAACATGTCGCCCTTTGCCACCCGCCTGAAGGTGGGAACGACGGTGTTGGTTCTGGAGGCGCTGGTTCTTGATCCCAAGAGAGTGTACCCGCGGTTGTCCGATCCGCTCGCAACGCTCAAAGGCGTCTCGCGCGACCCGGCGTTTCGCTGGGAACTCGCCCTGGAAGGGGGGAAATCGTCCACGGCGATTGCCGTGCAACGCGAGTATCTGGCCGCCGTGCGTGAGGTTTGTGATCTGACCGCTCCAGCTCGGGCGGCGTTTGTAGCCGAATGGGAGTCGGTCCTTGACGACCTGGAGACCGACGTGATGCGGTGTCGAAACCGCCTGGACTGGGTGGCCAAACTTGGCCTGGTCCGCGAATTCCAGAGAGCGCAGAAGGTTTCCGACGATGATCCGTGGGTGCAGAGTCTGGATCTTGAGTACCATCGCCTGGACCCCACGGAAGGGCTCTACTACGGGCTGGAACAATCCGGGGCAATCCTCGGGGTGCCCGACGAGATGAGAGTGCGGCGGGCGGTCACGCAACCGACGACGACGCGGGCGATGGTGCGAGGTAAGTGCATCCAGAAGTTCGCCGCTTCGGTGATCTCGGCGCAATGGGACCACATCACCCTGCAAGGCGCCAACGGGCCGATCAAGATTTCATTACTGGATTTGTTCGCGCCGGAAGACGTTTTACGCTATAGCCGAACCATCGATGCGGCGCGTTCGCCAGAGGATTTGCGAATTCTTGCGTAACGTGTCATTGTAATCGCGACATTATGCCAGACCAATCACAGAAAAACCGTCCGGTCGCGCCTTCGGGACCCAGTGGTGGCGGCGATGGTCCCAGCGCGCCGAAAGTCGAAAAGCCGAACGTTGATGAATTGCTGAAGCGGATGCGGAAAGTCGATCCCGACCAGGCCCGTCGCTACCGCCAACGCACCGGCCAATGAGCGATCCCGCCCCGATTGCCGGCGACTTCCTCTCCCTGCTCGCCCAACATCATCATGCCCCGTTTCGAACGACTGTGTCGGCGGCCGCGCCCGTGGAAACCCAGGCAACAACAGTTTTCGCGTTCCACTTTGCGGATGGCGTACTAATGGGAGGCGACCGCCGCGCCACCGCGGGCAATATCATCGTCACCGATCGCGTGGACAAAGTCCTGGAACTGGATGCCATGTCGCTGCTGGCCATTGCCGGGGTGCCGGCCACGGCCTTCGAGATGGCGCGGGTGCTGGAG
>DATEKZ010000086.1:0-3581 GCA_035277185.1 Verrucomicrobiia bacterium | reverse complement strand
CGACTGCGACTGGAAATCCGGGATCGGGTGATCCAGATCCGGAACGAGTTCCGCAGCCGCGAGCTGCTGGAAGTGTTGGATGCCGCCAGGGAAGCCGCAAAGCCAACGCGGCCCGGAGAAGATTAATTGATCCTTTGAGATCGACCGCTTGAATTCGTCTTACGGGGACCGCATCAGGCGTCCAACCAGGCGACCGGAGCCTCGTTCGTCGGCTTTGGTTTGAACGGTCGCATGAGGATCGCGGGGCACAGATTCTCCTCCTGCTGGCTCTCCTTCCTCGCGCTCTTCTGCGGCCTTTCCCGCGCACCGGCAAAGGACACCAACGACCTTCTCAACCTGTCTCCCTGGAGCAGAACCACCAACGTCCGCATCGGCGCCGGTTACAAAGACAACATTTTGCTGCGCAGCTTCGCACCCATCGACGGTTTCTTTCTCTCCTCGGAGCTGGAGTTTTTTCTGTTTCGCATTCCCGTCGATGGCACGCAGGTCGCCCTGTTCCTGAACGGCGAGGATATCCACTACCTCGACCCGAAAGGCGTGGACAAGGAACAAACCCTGACCGCGCTGGCGAGCATCAAGAAGGACTTCGCGAGGTCGTGGAAGACCGGCCTGGCGCTCCAATACCTCTATCAGGACCAGGTGTTCGATGTCTCGCGCATCGAAGACCCGACGGTGGGGCTCCAGTTCAACACGCTCCGGGCGCAAGGGCACGGCTTCGCGGCCCGCCCTTCCCTGTTGCGCGAGTTGAACAATCAACAGCAGGTCGAGCTGGAGTTCGCCGTCCATCGCCAGGACTTCGACGAGCCGCTGGCTGATTATTGGGAAGGCGGACCCAAAATCATCCTTTCCGACGAGTATGGCGCCAATGCCAGGGTCTCCCTGAGCTACGAATTCCTCCGGCGCGATTTCGACAACAAAACTCAACGGACTGTCACCGGACAAGAACTGGCCGGCACGTCCCTCCGTTTTTTTCGACACGAATGGCAGCTGGCCTGGCAGCACGCGTGGGATCGAAAACGGCGCTGGCGTTCAACCACGAAGCTTTCCTTTCTCAAGAACAACGACAACGGATCGGACTGGTTCGAATTCGCCGGCTATCGTGCCTCTATGGAAATGCGTTACGTTGCGAATTCCTGGGAAGCCCGGCTCCGGACGCTGTATTACCATTACTCCTATCCGGTCCAGACGGTCAGCGACACCGACCTGGACAAGCGGGCGCGGGATGGATATTCCTTTACGCTTCAGGGCGAACGGAAGCTGGGCAAGGCGTTCAAGGTTCTTGGCCAGTTCGAACACGAGCACGCATTCTCGAACCGGCCTGACGAAGGTTACGACGTGAACACATTTCGCATCGGGGTTGACTGGGCCTTCTAAAGGCGTTACCGGTAAGGCAGTATCTCCCTGACAACCGGGCGCTGCTGAGTCGTCAACAAACGGAGCGAAATGGAACGAGTCTTCCAGACCTATCGAAGCCTGCTGCGCTTCAAACACCTGCCCTCGTTCGTCATCGCTTTTACCCTGGCCGTTTTCGGCACGACCATCGCGACAATCACCCGCCAATTGCGGAGCGGGATCCGCGAACAGATCGTCCGCCGCGACGCGGAAATCCTCTATGCCGTGGCCCTGATGCACCAGTTCGAGGATCCCGAAGAACTCGGCGCCCGGATCGAGGAACCGGCCGATCAGTTCGTTCTCCTCGTGGAAACCTCGCGCCTGAAGCGGGTGATCGCCGCCCGACTCTACAATGGCGCCGGCGATTTCGTGAGCGCCTTTCCGGACGATGTCACCGCCAGCCGGCCCATGGACACGGACCTCCAACACCTGCGCTCGTTGCGTCCCCTCAGCCACTATGAGCCGAACGCTTACCCGTCCCGATTGTTCAAGGCCGCCGCGCGTCCGACGGACGTTCGCGAACCATCGGCCCCGCTGCTGAATGTCCTCGTCCCGTTGCATCGTCAGGGACAGAACCAATTGTTGGGCATCGCCCAGTTCATTCTGGATGGACAGGACATCGCCATTGAATTCGCGGCGTTGGACCGCCATTTATACCTCTATGCCTCGGCCGCCTTCGGCGGCGGCACTCTCATTATCGTCGCCGCTCTCCTCTGGGCGTTTCGGCGGTTGCAACAGACGAACCGGCTTCTTCAGCAGCGGACTGCGAATCTGCTCAACGCCAATCATGAACTGGCGCTGGCCGCCAAAACTTCCGCGCTGGGCGCTGTCACCGCCCATCTGATCCACGGCCTGCGCAGCCCCCTGTCCGGCCTGCAGAGTTTTGTCGCCAATCGCGACCCGACGGAGCCGGCCCGCGACGGCCCGGAGTGGCAAAGCGCCGTGACGACGACGCGGCGCATGCAAACCATGATCAGCGACATCGTCCGCGTTCTCAACGAGCACGATGGCCTCAGCCGCTACGAAGTCACCCTCGCGGAACTGATGCAAATGATCTCGGCCAGAACGTCGCCCTTGGCACGCGAAGCCGGTGTCGAGCTGCGGATTGAGTCCAACGCGAAAGGCGTCCTCGTCAGCCGGGATGCGAACCTGATCCTGCTGATCCTGGAGAATTTGATTCACAATGCCATCCACGCGAGTCCTGCCGGGGGAACCGTGACGATCCGCGCCATTGAAGATGCGGGCGCCGTAATCTGCGAGGTCCGCGATCAAGGCCCTGGCTTCCCGGAATCCCTGCGGTCCTCTCTCTTCGTGCCCTGCCGTTCGTCGAAGGACGGCGGCAGCGGCATTGGCCTGGCCATCAGCAAACGACTCGCCGGTCACCTCCGGGCGGGATTGGAGTTGAAAAGCAGTTCCGCGAACGGCTGCGTCTTCGCCCTCAGCCTGCCGCCCGAGTTGCTGGTTCGCGCGTCCACCGACGGAATCGCCCGTGACGAAATGGAAACGGTCTCGCGAGCAGGTCGCGCATGAATCGTCCCGACCGGTTGCCCGACGGCAGACCCAATCCTGGTTTGTTCCTGCTCCTCGTCGTCGCCCTTTTTATCGCGCCGTTGACGCCCCACGCTGCCGACGTGCCGCTGCGGTGGCGCTGGTCCAATCCCCGACCGCACGGCAACAACATTATCGACATGGCCTATCTCGACGGTCTCAGTCTTCAGGTGTGCGACCGCGGGCAGATTTACGTCAGCGAGGATCTGAACCTCTGGATACCCCTGGAGAGCCACACCACCAACTCGCTCCGCGGCGTAACGGCCCTCGGCGGCCGAATTATCATCACCGGAGAAAACGGCACCGTGGTGTACGGCGATTCCCTGGACAACTTCCAGGCGCTCAACCTCGGGACGAGCAACTGGCTGGAAGGCGTCGCGGCCAGTTCCAATCTTGTCGTCGCCGTCGGCGACAACGCCGCCGTTTATACCAGCACAAACGGCATCGATTGGACGTTGCGCCCGCAGCCGTTCACGACCTGGCTGCGCGACGTGACGTACGGGACCAACCAGTTCGTCGCCGTCGGCGACGGCGGCTTCATCGCGCGAAGCACCAACGGCATCAACTGGCAGCCTCAGGCCAGCGGCACGACCAGCAACCTGTTTTCGGTCGAATGGATCATCGACCGCTTTTGGGCGATG
>DATEKZ010000085.1:0-9581 GCA_035277185.1 Verrucomicrobiia bacterium | reverse complement strand
CAGCGGATCGGCGTCGATGTCGCCGGCGGTGAGCATACCGCTCGCCGGCGAGTTCATTGGCACGGAGACGGTCACGTTCGTGGCCACCGGCGGCGGATTGAAGACCGAACAGGCGACGGTCTGCTCATGAGAAGCAACGCGCAAAGCCCAGCAAAAGAGTGTGCCGAAGTCGTTGCTGTATTGGTCGGACAAACGGAGTTTCCAGGTTCCATTGACGGGCTTGCCGCGTAACGACGCCAGCGAATCCGTCGGCCGGAAGGCGCCGATGAACGGTGCGGCCCCGGAAGCGACATCGGTGGATGCCTCGTCGTCGTAAACCGTGCGCACCTCGCCGGCGCCGCAAGAGCCGGTTCCCAGGTTCGGATTGTTCCCTCCCGCATGGTCGGCCAGCAGGACCTCGGTGCCATCCGGGTGCACCAGCGCGATCTGTAAATCACCGACGGTGGTGTGGTCGAGACGGACCGAAACGTTGACATCATCGACGATGCGGGCGCCGGAAGCGGAGATCACGTTCGTTGCCAGCGTCGTGGTCAGATCGGGAACGGGTTTCGGGGCGTCGGCGCTTTCAAATGTGTTGGTGCCGAACCCGGCCTGTCCGAGCTGGCCGACGACCTGCAGGAAGTGGTTCGTCAGACGGACCGTCTGGTTGGTCGAAACGAGGCTGAAATGGATTACCGTCCCGCACGGAACATTCCGGGACACGCGATAGGCAAAGGCCGGCATGTTGGTAGCGAGCGCGCCGGCAGCGAGCCCCGCGTAAGAGCTGCCGGCCTGCAACAGCGTCACGCCCGGCGTGGTGGTCGTCAACGCGCCGGTCAAATCGGCGATGGCGGTTGAACTGTTATTCCGCAAAAAGAAGTTGGCCTGAACGGTCTCACCGGGATCGAGCGTGCCGTTGCCATTGGCGGCGCCCGCCATTTCCGTAAGACCTGCGCCGGTGTAGCTTAAAGGATTGACCGGGGCGCCGATCAATTCCAGCCGCGCGCTGATCAATTGGCCGGTCTGGCCCGCCTGCCGGTCGGCAAAATTCACCGTCCATGCGCCGGCGGAGCTTTCGCCCCAGTGTCGAACCGACGTGAGCGGCCACGAATAAAAATTCTGATTCGTGTCGCCATGGAGTTCGGTCAGGCGGCTCTTCATGCCGCCCGGCGACGTCAACGTGATGGCGATCTGGCCACGCCGCGGATGGACGAGGTCCACCGTGACGCGCGCGTGTTCGACGCGCAAAAACTCGTTCGTAAAGGCGAAGGCAACGTCGATTCCGGCCGCGTTCGCATCCGGAATGGCAAGCCCCACTCCGTTCGCGGCCGCGAACTGAATTGTGGCCGGCGACAGGTTGGTCCAGGTTTGTGCCGCAGCCACGGCCGCCTGCGCGTTGATGAGACCGGCGCCGAACTTGTGGTTGAAGTGAAATCCGGCGGAGTTAAACGACCAGTCGGAATCGCTCGCGGCGTTCATCGACGCGGTTCGCATCAGTATCTCTTTCACATCGCGCCAACCCAGGTTGGGGTTGGCCTGCAAAAGAAGAGCGATCACGCCACTGGCCATGGGCGCGGAGGCGGAAGTGCCATTGAAAAGGGCGGTGTAGTTTTTGTCCGAAATGTCGCCCGGGCTGAAGATGCCGTTGAACCCGGAAAAGCCGGTCAAATCCGTCGTGGTAATCGTGGTCCGGCCGATGCCGCCCGAGGGGGTGCTGATCGCGACACACGCCCCCGGCGTGCTGTACTCCGTTTGCGCACCCTGGTCGCTGATCGCGCCGACGGCGATGACGTGAATGGATTGGGCGTAGCCGCTGTAGTTGGCGTTGTCGCCTTCGGCCAGACCATTGCCGGCGGAAAACACATAAATCGTTCCCCGCCCGCCGCGGCCCGTATCCGTGCCCTCGGCCAATGCCGCTTCCGAAAGCGACCCGGTGCCGTACAGGTCCTGACCGTCCCCGGGCGGGCCCCAACTGCTGTTTTTGATGTGGATCGCCTGGTTGTTGGCCAGGAGCGCTGACGCATCGGTGGCGTCCGTGGTCGGCGCGGCGATCAGGCGGAAGCCGGCCAGCCTCGCCTCATAAGCCACCCCGCTCACCCCGATGCCGTTGTTGCCGCGAGCTGCGGCCAGCCCGGCGCAGGCCGTGCCATGCGCTTCCTCGGTGACCATGGGATCCGGATTAGGGTCGTCGTCGTTGAAATCGTAACTCAGCGCCGCGCTGTAGTTGGCGGTGAGATCGGGATGTCCGGATTCGAGTCCGTCGTCCACAATACCGATCACGACTCCGGCGCCACGGTAGGTGTTCCAGACGTTGGTAACGTTGACGTCCAGGCCAGGAATGCCACCGGCCTGGCCGGTGTTTCTCAAGTGCCATTGCGAACTGAACAGCGTGTCGTTAGGCACGAGCTTCCGGTGATGCTGGCGGGCCAATTGCGCCTCCGCGGATCGCGCGCCGGGCCGGATACGCAACGCGTCGGCCAATGCCAGGGCCCCGGTCGGGTCCAACGCCTCCACCACGACGGCGCCAGCCAGGTAATCGAGTGCTCTCCACCGTGCGATGCCGGGCACACCGTCGAGGACCGATTCCGGTCTGGCGCCCGGGGCGAGTCGCACCAGCACCTGTGACGAGAGCAGACGGCGGTTAAATTCGTTGCGCGGCCGGCCGGCCTCATACAACACCAGCTTTACGGATGACGCCGTGGTTGCCGCGAGCCCCGCCGCGCGCGCCCGGACCCGGTCCATCGAGCTTTCGGCCGGCAGTTGCTGCAACCACCTGGCAGCCTCGCGGCCTTTGAAATGCAGCTCGTCCGCCCCCACTTCGAATCGGCGTGGCTGCCCCGCGTCAAACACCACAACGCTTCCCGAAGACGATCCGTCGGCGAAAGCGGATGAAGCCGCGGATAACAAAAGCGCCGCCAGCCAGACACTCTGGCGGCGGGAAAAATCCTTGGAAACAAGACGCATTGTTTTGCGGAGAACGATACCGCGCCGGCACCTGAATGCAAAACGAACTTTCCGACGGTAGTGGCGCAGTTTGGTGGGGCGAGGCTGCTGACGAGCCGTCTCGCGTCATCCGAATGTTGCAAACTGAGCCACCACGCTTCCGAACACCCAATCGCCCGGCGCTCCGCCGCGCTACTTCCGCTTGAAGAGTTTCAGCGCTTCCTGTCGCACCGGAATTGTCTTGAAACGCTTCGTCAGATGGGTCAGCGATTCCTCGACGCCGAGTCGTTCCAGGCTCGAGGCGCCGACGAAACCGACGCAATCGGTGTGTTCGTTGATGTAGGCGGCGTCTTCCGGCCTGGCAATCGGACCGCCGTGGGAAAGGAAGATGATATCCCTGCGGACGCGGCGCGCGCCTTCGATGATCGCTTTCGTGCGCTTCACCGCTTCGTTCATCGTCACCGCCGCGCCAGTGACCCCGATGGAACCGCCCACGGTGGTTCCGACGTGGGCGATGATGGCGTCCGCCCCGGCGTCGGCCATGGCCTTGGCTTCGTCCGGCGTGGACACATAGACGATGGTGAACAGATCCATCTTGCGGGCGAGCGCGACCATCTCGAACTCTTTCTTCACACTCATGCCGGTCTCTTCGAGTATCTGGCGGAACTGGCCATCGACAATGCAATGGGTCGGAAAATTATTCACACCGCTGAATCCCATCTCTTTCACTTGAAGCAGCCAGTGCCACATGCGCCGGCGCGGGTCGGTGGCGTGAACACCGCAGATGACGGGAATCTCCTCCACGATGGGCAGCACCTCGTGTTCGCCGATCTCCATCGCCACGGCGTTGGCGTCGCCGTAGGCCATCAAGCCGCAGGTGGAACCGTGGCCGGCCATGCGGAAGCGGCCGGAGTTGTAAATGATGATCAGGTCAGCGCCGCCTCGCTCGATGAACTTCGCGCTGATGCCGGTGCCGGCGCCGGCTGCGATAATGGGCTGGCCTTTCTTCAGCGTGGCGCGGAGGCGTTCAACGACTTCTTTGCGGGTATAGGGATTTCCTTTTCCAGTCCAGGGGTTGGGCATAACCAGAGTTCACAGTTCAAGGTTCGAGAAAGTGCGGCGGCGAATTTGCGCGGTTCGACCGTCAAATGCAATCTCCGACTCGTCTGAATGTTGGCATTGACCCTGATTGAATATGGAGTAGCCTCCCTTCATCTAGCCTTAACCAGAACAGGTTTTTATGAGCGAACAGAACAATTCTCCAACGGCCGGCGGCGAGTCACGCCGGAATTTCATCCGTAAAACGGCCACGGCCGCGGCAGTGGTGGCCTCGGCAAATCTCTTCAAAACGCCCGTTTACGGCCAAAACCAGGCCCCGTCGCCGGGCCGCGCCATCGGCGCCAACGACCGGATCGTGGTGGGTTATATCGGCATCGGCGGGCCACCCTCCAATTGTCCGGGCATGGGCTTGGCCCATGTGAAAAGCCAGAAGGAACATGCTTCCGAAAACAACATCGCCCAAGCCGCCGTATGCGACCTCTACAGCAAACGCAACGAGATCGCCAAACAGGATATCGGCGGCGACGTCGCCACGTTCGACGATTACCGCAAACTCCTTGAACGAAAGGATATCGACGCGGTTGTCATTTCCACGCACGACATCTGGCACGCCCAGTGTGCCATCGATGCCATGCAGGCCGGCAAGCATGTCTATTGCGAGAAACCCGTCACCCGCTACCTGGACGAGGCATTCAAAGTGCAGGAGGCCGTAAAGCGCACCGGCAAGGTGTTTCAGTTGGGGTCCCAGGGTTGTTCCGCCGCGGCGTGGAACAAGGCCGCGGAAATCATCCGCAAGGACGGCATTGGCAAACTCGTCTGGGCACAAGGCTACTATTGCCGCAACAATCCCAAAGGCGAGTGGAACTACTCCATCGACCCCGGCGCCACGCCGCAAACCGTCAAATGGGAAACGTGGCTCGGCAAAGTGGAGCCTAAAATACCCTTCAACGGAGACCACTTCTTCCGCTGGCGCAAATTCTATCCGTATTGCGCCGGTCTGCTGGGCGACCTGGTGCCACACCGGTTGCTGCCGCTGATGGTCGCAACGGGCAATCCGGAGTTCCCACGTCGCGTGGTCTGCGTCGGCGCCAAAACGGTCAATACGGACCAGGGCACGCCGGGCGCTCTCCCGCGGGACGTGCTGGAACACATCCAACTCGTCGCCGAATTCCCGAGCGGACTCATCCTCACCGTGGTTTCCAGCAGCGTGAACGCCACCAGCCCTGGCTTCGTCATTTACGGCCACAAAGGCACGATGAACATCGGTGATTCGGGCAACCGGCTTTCCATGGTGCCCGAACGTTCGTACGCCGAGGAAATCGATCCCATTACCATGGACGGCCTCAAACCGCACGAAGACGTCGGCGCCCACGAGAAGAACTGGTTTGACAGCATCCGCGCAAACAAAACGCCGAACGCGGACATCACGCTCGCCGTCAAGGCGCAGACGGTCATCTCGCTGGCGGAATTGTCCGAACGAAAGAACGTCGCCTGCGTTTACGACGAAAAGACGGGCAAGATCACGACCGGCGACGGCAAGGAATTAAAGCCGTTGACCTACGGATCTGGCGCGCAGTCATAAAGCAGCGGCCGACTTTTGCAGAATCGGGGTTTCGCGGGTACGTCCTGCGGAACCCCGAAGTTTTTATGTCCTCGATGAAAACCGTGGCTGTGGCGCGCCAGGCGATGGCGACGCGTTTCGAAATCGTCCTTCACGGCGAGGATGAAGTCTCGTTGCGCGCCGCCGCGGAGGAGGCGCTCTCCGAAATCGAACGGCTTGAAGCGCAGTTCAGCCTCTATCGGCCCGACAGCGAAATCAGCTCCATCAATGCGCGCGCGGCCGCCGGTCCGGTGAAAGTGGAGCCGGGACTCTTTCGACTGCTCCAACAGGCGCAACGACTCACTCAAGAGACCGGAGGCGCTTTCGATATCACCGTTGCTCCGTTGATGCGGTGTTGGGGGTTCATGCGCGGCAACGGCCGGCTTCCCGCGGCCGCCGCCGTTGCGGACGCGCGGTCGAAAGTCGGAATGCACCTGGTCCAATTGAACGAAAAAGATTTCACGGTCCAATTCGCCCGCGAGGGACTGATGCTCGATCTGGGTTCCATCGGAAAAGGTTATGCCCTGGAACGCGCCGCTGAAGTGCTCGCCAATGCCGGAGTGGTGAGCGCGATCCTGCACGGCGGAACGAGCACGGTGTACGCCCTCGGCGCGCCGCCGGATGCCGACGCCTGGAAGGTCGCCATCCCGCATCCGGATTTCGCGCAGGAAGCCATCGCTCTCCAACCGGCCCACGCTCCCGGCCGCGACATCGAGGCTAATCTGCTCGCGGTCGTCCTGCTGAATAACGAAGCGCTGTCCGTCTCGGCGGTGTGGGGAAAGGCCTTTGAGGTCGACGGCAAGGTGTATGGCCATGTCATTGACCCGCGCCGCGGCGAACCCGTGCAAGGCGCCTTGCTTGCGGCCGTCGCGTTGCCTTCCGCCACCGAAACCGACGCGCTCTCGACGGCGTTGTTGACGCTGGGCGCCGCGGGGCACGATCAAATCGCTTCGCTGCGTCCAGGAATGCGGACACTGGTCGTCGGTCGCAGCGAACAGGCGGGGCAATTTCACGTGACCACTCGCGGCATTGGATTAATCGCGGATTACGCAGATAAATCAAAGCCTTGAAGCCGCAGCCGTTCTTCGGACCGTTTTTTTGTTACAGCTGTAACATTACTTTGTCGGAGCGGTCCGACGCGGTCGCGGCGTCGGCGCGACGGGATCGCTTGTGGTTTGACCGAAAAGAACTGGCTCGGCCGCGTGTGGCTCCTTCCAGCGGAGAGCCTATCTGAGAAACACCAACTTCGCCGTCTTGCCGCAGTTCTCAGGCAGGAACGTTTACACTCGTCGGTACAGAGGCATGTGCTACGAGGTCGATGATGGGTCCATTGTGGTTGAGCCGATCATCAATTTGATGGGCGGGCTTGGATTCTTTGCAGACAAGGCAGCCAGGGTGCTGTTTGTTTACACAAATGGAACCGAAAAAGTGCTTTATCGCGCCGCCGAACACTGGAGCAGTTTGAAACCACCCGGTCTCCTTGAGAGTCAGATCCGAGCCAGGAGCTCGAAACTCACGGAGGCACGGGAACGTGTTTTAGGAATGAACCTGGCATCGGTCCTTGGCGAAAGCGATTCAACGATGGGATCTGGAGTTGATCATCGACTGTACTACCTGGAGGACGCACTGGCGATCGTGACCTGCGATCATCAACCCGGTGGAGGCGAGTTGATTGAGGGAATCAGCATTCTGAAACCCGGCCTAAGACATCTGACCCTCAAGGAATGGCTGGAGACTGCTCAAACAGGGTCTGCACCGAATGCGGTTCCGCGGCATCAGTAGATTACATCTCGCCGTCTCTATTCCGGAGGCACGGAATTAGTTTTATGGAAACGAATCAACAACAAACACCGAAGGACGGAAGTTTGGATTTGAAGACGCGGAATAAGCTGCCGGCCAGCGCCCACGTGATGTGCGGTTGGCCCTTGCTGCTCGTTGCCATCGGCGGAGCGATTGGCGGCGGGCTCGGAGGGGCCGCTTATGGAATCAATATCGCCATCTACAAATCGAAATTGCCGGTCGCGGCCAAGATTCTGTTGAATCTCGTGACCGGTGCCGCGGCAATCGGAGTCGCAATTCAATCAGCACGGAAATGATTCTCTCCCGACGTGTGCGCCTGCGCCCGCCTCCGGAACCTCGGTGTCGCGTCGCGGACGCCGCTCGCGCCCTGTGCCGCCGCCTGCCACATCATGGAAGCTGATCCCTACATCTCCTTGACCGAGGGGCTGGCAAATATCGGATTAACCGCACAGAGGAACCGTCCAGACCAACTGATCGTCTCGGCCCAGCAAGGCCCAGTGTGGCCAAGCAGGGGCAACAGCTTCTGGCTTTCATACAAGGAGGGAATCTGGTATCTGAGCACCTGGTTGCCGGCGTGCTACAGAGTTCCAGTCAGTCAGGACGTTGTCGCGCTCTGTTCAGCGTGCATGGCTGGTGGAACCTCGGCAATGTACCGAGTTCCGCCCGAGATTGTTGCCCGGTTCGAGCTTCAAGAGATCGATGACCGTCAGTATGAACGACTCTTTCCAACGGAAGGTGAAGGCGACTAACATGAGTGATGTGAAGGGCAATGGGTTCTCTCCAGATCGAACATATGAAAACGATAGGAAATGCACTGCTGGTTATCGTAGCGGCATTCACTTTTGCCGGCGCTCAACCGGAGGAAAGCCAGGCCGTCAAGGATGACATGGCCCGGTTGCAAGGCGAATGGTCGATGGAATCCGGGGTCGCAGACGGCTACCCGATTCCGGCCTCGATGCTTCCGAATTCGAGGCGCATGTGCAAAGGAGATGAGATCACGGCGACGGTCGGCGAACAGCTCGTGATGAAGGCAAAGATAACCATCGACCCGTCGAGGAAGCCCAAGACGATTGATTATCAGGTCATCGACGGACCGACGAAGGGCAAGAAGCATCTGGGCATTTATGAGTTGGACGGAGACCGGTTCAAATCCTGTTTCGGCGCGCCGGATGCCGAGCGGCCCACGGATTTCACGAGTAAACCCGGCGACCGACGCACCTCGTCCGTGTGGAAACGCGAGAAACAATCAGCGCCTGCGCCGGAGCAGAAATGAAATCGGGGAAGGGAGACACCCGCCGGCACGTTGCAGTAACCATTTGAGCCCCTGTGGCAGGATCGCTGAACGTGGGCAGTAGACCGCTTCGTCCTTATGCTGACATCCCTGCGTTAAGAAGGTTGCGCGAGGAACGGTTCTTTGAGGATTGGATGGTTATGTTGCACACGAATCAATCATGGCCTCCGAGCAGAGCATCCGATCATGCAAAAAAACTTGCCAGAGCGGGGCTTTTCATATGCACTCATGCGCATACGTCTTTCACCCAAATCTTTAACTGGAGCGTCATATGGCTAAAGCAAAGGCATCGGCAAAAAAATCCAAGGCTCGTTACATCATGATCGGTGGGTTTCTTGGCGCCGGCAAAACCACTGCCGTCGGCAAACTCGCGCGCCAACTCACCGAACAGGGACTGCGCGTCGGGCTGATTACGAATGATCAGGGACGAAACCTGGTGGATACCACCATGCTGCGCTCGCAGGGGTTTGCGACCGAGGAAATTCCCGGCGGCTGTTTTTGTTGCCGTTTCGATTCATTGGTGGACGCCGCGGAACGCTTGACGGCCAGCAGTCGGCCGGACGTATTCATCGCCGAACCGGTGGGCAGTTGCACGGACCTTTCCGCTACCGTCACTTATCCGCTGCGCCGCATGTATCAGGACGATTTCACCGTGGCGCCCATCAGTGTTCTGGTGGATCCGATTCGCGCGCAAAGAGTGTTCGGTCTGGCCAAAGGCGGAAGCTTCTCCGAAAAAGTTCTCTACATTTATCAGAAACAAATCGAGGAGGCCGACATCGTGATTATCAGCAAGAGCGACTTGCTTGATGAGGCAAAACTCCACGCTTTGAAGAAGGCGATCGCCGCGAAGTATCCCGGCAAGGAAGTGATCTCAGCTTCCTCGCGTACAGGGCAAAACCTCGACGCATG
>DATEKZ010000084.1:0-3087 GCA_035277185.1 Verrucomicrobiia bacterium | reverse complement strand
ATGTTCTGCAGACCGTCCGCGGTGGCATTGTCCGGGGCTTGCTCGAAACCGCAGCCGTTGTCCTCGATCGTCATCCGCAGGCCCTCCTCCGTGACGTTCATCCACAACCGGACTTCGCTGGCGCGGGCGTGCTTGACGATGTTGTTGAGCGCCTCCTTGACGACCAGAAACAGATTGTGCCGAACGTCCGTGGAAAGTTCACGCGCGGGAGATTGCTCGGGCAGATCCAATCGACAACGGATCCCCGCAATACGCAAATAGTCCAGCGTGTACTGCCCGACGTAGTCAATGAGATGCCCCAGGGTGTCATTGCGCGGATTGACCGCCCAGACGATCTCATCCAGCGATCGGATCGCCTGCCGCGCCGTGTTTGAAATTTTTTCGATGTGCCCCACTGCCTTCTCCGGCGTCACGCGATCCTGCCGCGCCAGCTCACCCAGCAGCGCGATCTGCGTCAGATTCGCGCCCACGTCGTCATGAATATCTTTGGCAATCCGCATCCGTTCCTTCTCGATGGCATGCGCCTCTTCCACGCGTCGCAGCTTCCGTTGCAATTGCCGCACCGAAACGAATCGTATGGCCCCGCCGAGAATGCCCGCCGAAACAACGCCCGCCACCAAAAGGAACCACGCCCTCTGCCAGAACGGAGCGGCGACGCGGAAGGCGATGACCCGTCCGGCCTGATTCCAGACGCCGTCGGGGTTGCAGGCGATAACCTGGAAACGGTAGCGGCCCGGCGGTGGCTTCGCATAGACAGCGGAGCGCGCCGCCCCGGCCTCCGTCCAATCTGAATCGAGTCCCAGCAAACGATGCTTGAATCGCACGCGCTCCGGTGCAGTGAGACTCAGCGCGGTATAGACAAACTCCAGACGTCGCGTGCCGTGCGGCAGCAGGACGCGCGTTTCACGCAATGCCTGCTCCGGAATTGCGCTCGGTGTGACGTGCGGCTGCGCCAGCAGTTTGCCGTTCGCACGCACCTCTTCGATGTAAACCGGCGGCTGAGTCCGGTTCATCGTCAGTTTCAATTCCTGAGGATCCACCATGACCAGGCCTTTGGCGGTCGGGAACCAGAGTTTGCCATCCCTTGTTCTCAGCCCGGCGGGAGAGAATCCGCCCGAACACTCGGCGCTCAACATGCCTTCGCCGCGACCCAGGGCGAACACTTCCAGAAACGTCTCGCGCCCGTCGGCCACGGCGAAAAGGTCGCGCCTGGACACGCGCATGATTCCAACGTTGCTGCCCAGCCACAGATTATCGGCGTCATCCTCCAGGATCTGCGAGATCGCGTCGCTCACCAGTCCGTGCGCTTTGGTGAACGTGCTGACTTTGTTGTCTCGCCACGAGCAGAGCCCGGATGCCGTGCCGATCCACAACGTGCCAGCGCGATCCTGATGCAGGGCGCGGATGAAGTGGGAGGGCAGCCCTTCCCGCCGCGTCAACCAGATGGCCCCGCCTTGAGCGAGCCGGGCGATGCCCAGGCCATCGAACCCCGCCCAAATCCCCCCGGCACCGTCCTCCAACAGCGCCGTAATCGGCGCCCGCAACTCGCGTCCGCCCACAGGCACGGGCACCAGAACATTGGTGGAAGTGGCTTTGTAGAGACTGTAGAACGTCCCCACCCAAACGTCGCCGGCGCGGTCTTCCAGGAGCGCGGTGATCTTGTCAACCCGCGCGGGACTGCCAACCGAGGGAACGAACTGCGTCCTCCGGCCGTTGTGAAGCCGTACCAAACCGTTGCCGAAGGTGCCCACCCAGAGCGCGCCGTCGCGCGTGCAAAGCACCGATTTCACAGGCGCGTCGCCGGAAAAGTGTTTGAATCCTTCAAAGCGTTCGATCGTGCCCGCAGTTCCTTGCACCAGGCGGCCGTCGTTCAAGCCAACCCACAACCCACCCTCCGTCTGTTCACTCAAGGCGAAGACGCCGCCATCGGTCAGGCCCTGCCGGGCGGTGAATGTGTTCAGCACGCGACGCTTCAATCTTGCAAGGCCAGCCGTCCCCGTGCCGACCCATAAATTGCCTTCGCCGTCTTCAAAAAGCGCCCGCACTTCGCTGCTCACCAATCCGTCACGGGCGGTGAAAGCCGTCCACTGCCCGTTCCGCTCCCGGCAAAGGCCTTTGCGCGTGCCCACCCAGAAGTCACCCGAGCGCGTCCGGCAAAAGGCCGTAACTTCCGCGTTGGCAAATTGGCCCTCGTCACCAATGCTGATCCACTGACCATCGGCGCCCCGCCGCAACGCCTCTCCCATCATCCCCGCCCACAGACCTCCGGCCGCGTCGGCATACACGGCTCGCATCGGCACCTTCAACTCCGGCCTCAGGCGAGCCGATTCGAATCTGCCATCCTTGAAAACTTTCAGACTGTTCCAGTCAGCGATCCACAACTGCCCTTCCCGATCGAAGGCAAAATTCCAAATCGAGTTCGCGGCGTTCGTGGCACCAGCAGCCCCGGTAAACCAGGTCACCTTGCCGTCTCTCAACCGGCCCAGCCCGCCCCGTGTGCCGAGCCACAGATCGCCCGCGGCGTCTTCCGCCAGACAACGCACCACATCCGCCGAAGAACCCGGGCGCCCGGTAAATGCCCTGAAGGCGCCATCCGCGTACCGCAGCACGCCGGCACCGTCGGTCCCCATCCAAAGCTGTCCGCGTCGGTCCACGTAGAGACACTGGATGCGATTGGCCTGCTGGTTGGTCGAGTCATCCGGTCCGATCCGCACGAAGCGCACCCCGTCAAACCGCACCACGCCGTCGTAGGTGCCGCACCACAAGTAGCCGTCGGGAGTTTGCGCAATGCCCGTCACTGTGTTGTTGGGCAACCCCTCGTCCGTTCCCCAAACCTCCACCAGGTACTCTGATTGCGAATCTCCTGAAAGGCTTGGAGCGGACGCGTTCCGAACGTCTGCCTCCGGGGTCGCGTCTGTGCGGCGCGCGAACCAGAACATCGACAACGCAGCTATCAGGGCGGCTATGGCCTTCCTCGAAGGCCGCCACTTATCAGGGGACACGCCGAGAATCTGGCCGGTTCGCCCAGCCTTGGCAAGTGCGCGGGTCGCCGGGTGGCCGCCGCATTTCAGGATGGCAGGAACGCCG
>DATEKZ010000083.1:0-2683 GCA_035277185.1 Verrucomicrobiia bacterium | reverse complement strand
GAGGGTTTGTTGTTTCTGACCAACGACGGCGAATTCTGTCTCCACCAGACGCATCCGCGTTATGGCGTCCGCAAAAAATATCAGGCCACCGTCGAGGGACGCGTCGAACGGGAGGCGCTCGCCCAATTCACACGCGGTGTTTTTTATGAAGGCGACCGGCTGAAGGCGGAGAAGACGAGGCTGTTGAGCGCGAACAACTCCCACAGCCTCGTCGAAGTGGAGCTTGCGGAAGGCAGGAACCGCGAGGTCCGGCGGTTGTTCGAGTCGCAGGGACTGAAAGTGGCGCTGCTGCGGCGCACGCAAATCGGCCGCATCCATCTCGGCGACCTGCCCGTGGGCAAATGGCGGACGTTGTCCGCGCCGGAAATCCGGTCATTACTCTCGAACGCCGGCGGGGTGGAGCGGGTCTCTACTCCGCAGCATTGACAGAACGGGTCGCAAAACCTCTACTTCTGAGCGTTATGAATATGAAGCAGCGATTGGCTTGGGCGGTTTCCCTGGTGTCCGGACTGGCGGTGTTCGCCGCATCCGCCGAACAAACGGCGGTGGTGAAAAAGGACCGCGTCAACGTCCGCGGTCAGGCTTCGCAGAAGAGCGAAGTGGTTACCCAGTTGAAGAAGGGCGAAACGGTCACGGTGCTGGAGGAAATTGAGGCGAAGAAGCCAAAGAAAGGTGAACCGGCCAGATGGGCCAGGACCCAATTACCCGCCAATACCCCGGTCTGGGTTTATTCCCCCTATGTCGAGTTGGTCAACAAGACCGTCAATATCAAACGCCTCAACGTCCGCGCCGGCCCGGGCGAGAACTTCAGCGTCCTCTGCCGATTGGAGCGAGGCGCGCCGGTCAGGGAAATCCGCGTGGTCGAAAACTGGATGGAGATCGAAGCGCCCACGAATGCGTCCGCGTTCGTCGCCGCCGATCTGCTGACGATTCAACCTCCCGTCACAACCCCGACCCTCGCTCAGACAACACCGACACCGGAACCGGCGCCAACCACCATCGAGAACGTGACCACCGAGCCCAAACCAGCGCCGGTCACTGACGCAACTCCGGCCCCCACACCCGCGCTGACGCAGCCAGCCACACCGGCGACCACAACCACAGGAGAGCCGGTCCCGGCTCCGACAACCGCGACGGAACCCCCGCCACGCCGTGTGGTCAACCGTGAAGGACTCGTCATCGTTTCGCGGAGTATTCAGGCGCCCACCAGTTACGCGCTCGAGAACCCCGAATTGCGCCGGACGATCAACTACCTGCACAGCGAGGACGAAAACGTGAAGCTCAAGAGCTTCGCCGGCCGCAAAGTCATCGTCACGGGCGAAGAATTGATCGACCAGCGCTGGGTCAACACGCCGATTATTGAAGTGGAATCGATTCGCCTCGTTCCGTGATGGCGTCCGCGGAGGTCATCGACGGACGCGCCATCGCCGAGCAGATTCACGCCGAAACCTCCCGCCGCATCGACGCCCTCAAACAGCGTGGCACGCAACCCGGCCTTGCCTTCGTGCGCGTAGGTGAAGACCCCGCTTCACAGGTGTATGTCGGCATGAAGAGGCGGACCAGCGCCCGGCTGGGTCTCCACTCGGTCACGCATGTCCTCCCGGAGCCCACTTCAGAAACCGATTTGCTGAAGCTGATCGCCCAACTCAATGCTGATCCGAAACTGCATGGCATCCTCGTGCAAGCGCCCCTTCCCCGCCATCTCAACCAGGCGACGGTTTATGCTTCGGTTTTGCCAGAAAAAGATGTCGATGGTTTCCATCCGGTGAACGCCGGCAAGTTGATGCTGGCCGACGCAAGCGGCTTTGTCCCCTGTACACCCGCCGGCGTGCATGAGCTGCTGATCCGAGCGCGGGTCAGAATCGAGGGCGCGGAGGTCGTGGTGCTGGGCCGCGGCAATATCGTCGGCAAACCAATGGCCGCGATTCTGATGCAGAAAACGAAAAACGCAAATGCCACCGTCACGATCTGTCACAGCCACACCCGCGATGTCGCCTGGCACTGCCGCCGCGCGGACATCCTGATCGCGGCGATGGGCGTGGCCGATTTCGTCAAGGCGGAGATGGTCAAACCCGGCGCGGCCGTCATCGACGTGGGCGTCAATCGAGTCAAGGATTCGAACGCCAAAAGCGGCTCACGCCTTGTCGGCGACGTGGACTTTGCGGGCGTCCGAAGCGTTGCGGGAAAAATTACACCCAACCCCGGCGGCGTTGGTCCCATGACCATCGCGATGTTGATGCGAAACACCGTGCGGGCCGCGGAACTCGCCGTCGGCAATAAACCTCCGAATCCCAATCTGAACTCACGATGAACCCCACACGAATCCTCCCGGACCTGCAGTGCTCCCTTTTGTGCGAAGACGTCCGCCCCGAGGCGAACGGCAACTTCATCCTGATCGGTGTGCTCGGCTTTGTCCGCGTGCCGCAGGTGCCGGTGACGGCCTTGAAGCTTTGCGTGTTCAACCGCTGGACGGCAGGTCTGGGCCAGTTCACCGAGAGCGTCCGGCTGATCGCACCCGCTCAGACCACGATGCTGCGCAAGGGCCAGGTTCGGTTCGCTTTGCAGGACGCGGCGCATCACGCCACGAACGTGACCGTGCTTCCCCAGGTCGAGTTCGCGACCGGCGGCGTTTATTCCGTTGAAGTGCTGGTGGACGACGTGATGAAGATCCGCTTTCCGCTCC
>DATEKZ010000082.1:0-4903 GCA_035277185.1 Verrucomicrobiia bacterium | reverse complement strand
CCGATTCCCCCGATCTTGCCCCGGTTCGCTTCCGTGCTGACCTCCGGCAGCAATGCGTCATAGAACTGCAGCCCGGCCTGATACGCGACGTTCGCCAGCACGAACAGGATGGCGGTGAAATAAAAGCCGGCGCGCGCCAGTAACGCCGTGAGCACTACGCAGACCAGCGTGCTGACCATCAGAAACGGCATTCGGCGCGGCGCGCGGTCTGTCATCGCCCCCGCGAGCGGCGAGGCCACAAAAATGATCGCCATCGAAACCGATTGGATGATGCCGAAAACCGTGTCGGCGCGGTCTCCGCCGACCGTTTCGCGAACCCACAACGGGAAGTACAGCGAAATAACCCCCATCGAGAAAATCGTGTTGGCCAGATCATAGAGCACCCAGCTCACGACCGCACGCTTCGTAATGACGTGTTCGCGAGCCGGCGTCGCGTCTCCAGAGGAAGCCAAAGCGGGTTTCGCATCCGCCGGTGGCGGCTCGCCGGACGTCTCGGCAGGTCCGTGGTTCATCGATTTCCCGAAAAAGGTGTCATCGACCTCATCATTCGGTGACCGCTGAAAACTGGATCGCCAGTTCGCGGATTTTGCGCAGGTCCAGCTTGCCCGTGCCGAGCAGCGGCAGGGCATCGACGCGGTAGAACTGATTCGGGCGCGGAACCCAGAGGTTGGGAAGATCGTCCCGCACCCGCGGTCCGGCCAGTTTTTCGAGAACGGCCTTCAGGTTCGCATCGTTCGCTGTGTGGAGCACGACCAGGCGCTCGCCCTTTTTTTCATCGGGAACGCCGGTGACCACGAATGTCTGCTCGGTGGCGCCGGCCAGTTCATGCAGTTTTTCCTCCACCCGGATGTGCGGCACCATTTCGCCGCCAATCTTGCTGAAACGGCTCAAGCGATCCGTAATTTGCAAAAAGCCGTCTTCGTCCTCGGCCGCGATGTCCCCTGTGGTGTACCAGCCGTCGGCCAGCACTTCGGCGGTCTTTTCGGGTCGGCCCAGATAACCGTGCATGACATTCGGCCCCTTGACCTGAAGCAGGCCGGGCTGGTTCACCGGCAACGGCGCCCTCGTCTCGGCGTCCACGATCCGCACAGTGATACCCGGCAGAGGATGTCCGATCTTCCCGCGCTTGGCGCCGACCTGGCGAATGCCGGCGGAACGGAAGTCGTGCGTGTTGACTGAAACAACGGGCGAACATTCCGTGCAGCCGTAACCTTCCAACGGACGGATGCCAAACTTTTCCTCAAAGGCTGAGGCGAGTCGTTCGGACAGCTTTTCAGCGCCGGCCATGACGAATTGCAGACTGCCAAACTCGTCGGCCGAACAACTGCGCAGGTAGAGCTGCAGGAACGTCGGTGTCGCCAACAGGAACGTCGCGGCGTATTTCTCGACGAGGCCGCCAATCGCTTCGGCGTCAAGCGGACTGGGATGATAAACGACTCCCGCGCCCAACACGCCCGGCAAACACAACGTTCCAGTGAAGCCAAAGGAATGGAAAAAGGGCAGGACGCCGAGAACACGGTCGCGCCGGTCGAGCGCGAAGGTTTGTTCAAGTTGCTCGATGTTGGAAGCGATGTTGTAATGGGTGAGCACCACGCCCTTCGGATCGCCGGTGCTGCCGCTGGAAAAGATGACCGTGGCGGGATCGTCCAGGGTGATCCTCTGCTCGCGTCCCAGCAGCTTCTCCAGCAGACCCGCCGGCGCGAACCAGGTCAGCCCCAAAGCAACCAGTTTCTCCGCGAGTTGCGGTTTCGCCGCCAGTTCTTCGAGCAGAACGCATCGGCCGGGCACCTTGATCCTGACCTTGTCGAGAAATGCCCGGGAACTGATGACCGTTTCGATGCCGCACTGCGTGACGCACGACGCGATGATGTCCTCTGAAGCCGTGTAATTCAAATTGACCGGCACCTTGCCCATCAACAGGGCGGCAAAGTTCACCAACGCGCCCGGCACAGACGGCGGCAAAAGGATGCCGACCATCTTCTGTCCGCGCCATTCGGGTTGGAGCCGCCGCGCCAGAAAAGTCGTGCGTGTCAAGGCCGCGCCGAACCGGAGGTTCGGCACGCGCGCATCGGCCATCGCAAACCGGAACGGATACCGCCGCGCTGTTTCGACGAAAGAACGCTGCAACGGACGCATGCGGTCCTTGCGATTGCGCCACGCCTCGGCACTGAGTTCCTGGACGGCGCGGCGCACTTCGAATGGCGTCGCGCTTGCCGGCATCGGCTTGCCGTAGCTGACGGTCACCGGATACGGAATGCGCCGCGGGATTTTCCAGAGAAAGCGATGCCGCTCGTAACTGAAGATGCTGCCCCACACATCATCCAGGCAGATCGGGATGATGGGAGCATCGACGCCCTGCATGATCCGCTCGAACCCGCGGCGGAACGGGAGCAGTTGGCCTATGCGCGTGATCTGGCCCTCGGCGAAGATGCAGACGACTTCGCCGCGTTTGATCGATTCGCTCGCCTCGCGCAGGGCGTGGATCATTTCCCGGGGCCGCTGCCGCGAGGAAATGGGAATCGCGCCCATGACCCTGGCAAAGGGCTTGATCAGCGGACGTTCGTAAACGTCCTTCAACATGATGAATCGAACGAAACGGTCGGTGGAAGCCAGCACCAGCAAGGCGTCCGCCAGCGAAAGGTGATTGGAGACAAACAATGCGCCGCCTTTGTCCGGGATGTTGTCCCGCCCTTGGACCTTGATGCGATAAAGCGAATGGGTCAGGAACCAGAGCAGCAGACGCAGCAGCGAATCGGGCACCAACCGGACCGCGTAACACGTTCCCAGGAATGTCACGCCTGCGCCAACGAGGAAAATGGTGGTCGGCTCCAGCCGCAACAGGGACTTCAAGACCCAGAATGCGCCGGCCGCCAGGAAGACGGCGACCGAAGTGAGCCAGGCGTTGGCGGCAATAACCGCGCCTTTCTCCCTGGAATCAGGGCGATGTTGAATCAACGCGTTGATCGGCACGACATAAAACCCGCCGGAAAATCCGAGGAAGCCGAGGATGACCGCCACTTCAGGCGTCCCTCGACCCGGAAAGGCAAGCAGTGCCGCGGACGCGCTCAGACCGAACGCGCCAAGCGGGATCAGGCCATATTCGATCTTGCGCCCGGAGAGGAAACCGGCCGCCGCGCTGCCCACGCCTATCCCGATCGCCAGGCAGGCTCGCAGCATGGCGATCTGGGTTTCCTCCAAACGCAGCACGTCCTTGCTGTAAACGAAAATCGTGGGTTCACCAAACAACGCTGCGAGAAACCAGAAGTAAACGCTGCCGAGGATTGCGAGGCTGAGCACGCGATCGCGCCGCACCGCCTTCAAGCTGGTCAACAGTTCACTAAGGAAGTTGACGCGGAATTCCTTCTCGGGGTTGGCGGCCGGCAGCTTGAGAATGCCGAAGCTGGACGCCAGCCCCACACCGGCCAGCAAAACCAGCAACACGCCCGACGGCGCCTGCGCCTGGCTCCAAAGCCCGTAGAGTTTGCCGGCTACAACCCCGCCCGAAATAATGGCCACGAATGTCCCGAGCCCGAGCATGCCATTACCCCAGGACAACCGCTGTGCCGGCAACATTTCCGGCAACAACGCATACTTGGCTGGGCCGAAGAAGGCGCTTTGGGCACTCATCAAAAAAACCACCGCCATCAGCAGCGGAATGTTCCCGGTCGCCAGACCGACGGTTCCCAGGGCCATAATGACCACTTCGGCGATCTTGGTTCCGATGACCACGGCGCGTTTGGGGAACCGGTCCGCCAGGAATCCGCCCGCCATTGAGAACAGGATGAAAGGGACCGAGAAGACAGCGAACACCGCAGAGATATACTGGTCTCGTGCCGACTGAGACACTCGGTCGCTGATCAGAAAAACAACGAGAAACTTGTAGAGATTGTCGCTGAAGGCGCCCTGAAACTGCGTGATGAACAGACTCCAGAATCCCCGCTGCCAGGAACGGGCGCCGGAGGAGACTTCTCCCGGTCGTGGTTGACCCGCCTCAGTCGTCGTTGCCATCGTTCATTCGCAGGTTGCCCGGGATTCGGGTGTGAACTTAGCGGCTGACCGCAGGCGCGTGCTAATCGAAAATCGTCGGAAACCCATCGGCTTAAGAGATGCCTGGCAAGTGCCGCCCCGGCAACGCGACGCCTCGCCTCAGTCGGGTTCTTTCCGATGTGAAGGAGCGCTTTGTTTCCGTCGCCGCCACAGGTACCGCGCGAACGACCCAAGCCCGGAGAAGCGATAGGCGGGATCCACGTAGTGTTCGATCACGTAGAACGCAAAATAGTAGAACCGGCAGAAGCACCAGACACAAATGCCCAGCAGCAGTCCAACCCTGACGGTCGGATGCTCGAAGACCAACAGGGCGCCGGAGAGCAATCCCACCAGCAGGAAAAGAATCCCCTTGAGCTTGATCAACCTTGGATCGGTGATGTCGGTCATGGCCAAACGGTCGAGCAACAGACGCCGGAAAGCCCGGCAAGCCGATGGCGAATGCGCTTCTCCATCTCACGCAGAACAGGCCGCAGCGGGGTGTCAGGCCGAAGCTCCGTTGCCAGCGACCTTCCGCAACTCGCCCAGGAGAACCACCAGACTCTGGCGGGAACACTCGCCCATCATGCAGACCTGTATCCAGTTTCGTTGGCGCAAGTATTCGCTCTGGTAACTGACCAGGAGGCCGGCGGCCTGCAGTTGATCGCCGATCTGCCGGGAACTCAGCGAGCCGGGAAGATCAAGTGTGACGACGGCTGGCGCCGCGTGCGGGTCGGGCGCGAGAATACGGAACCCCAGCTCGCGCAATTTCGGACGCAGCCAGTTCGACAGCTCGACGATTTCGGAAAAAGGCTGTCCCGCGTACGCGGGATCATAGCGCTTGAGGGCGGCCTGCAGCGCGGAGAGCAGGTTCGACGAA
>DATEKZ010000081.1:0-3480 GCA_035277185.1 Verrucomicrobiia bacterium | reverse complement strand
CGCGCGGCGGCTTTTCTTCAATGGCATGGGAGGTCGTGCCCGAGGCAGGCGTGGTCGTTATTTGAACCCGTGCGGCAACGCCGGCGCGGAACTCGCCGGAGATGGAGCGATCGGCCCTGGTGCTCGCGTCGAAGGGTTGGATAGGCGGCCCTGATACACCCACTGGAACCCAGCAGGCAGGCGCGGCGCCGCGGGTCGAATCGAAGTGATAAGCTTCGCCGCGCTTCCAAAGCATGGCGGCGCTGGTGACGTAATCGACCGGAATTGGAACCGGACCAGCCGCCCAAGAATTGCCCGCTTTCCAGGCGGCCGCGTAAGCGGTTGTTTCACCCAAAAGGATCGAGAAATTCTGGTTCTGATCCGCGGGATGAAATGGCTGAACGAGGTCGATGCCATCATCTCCCGCGATCGGATATGCGGCGCCGTTGAGAGAGCTATTACCGGTGAAGCCGTGGTGGCCTGACGCATTGGCAGGCGGAGTCAGTCGATAGGTTAATGTGCGCACACTGGCGTCTGTGAAAGGACCAAATTTCACCTTGCCGGTTATGCTGTCGAACGCACCCTGGTGGCTTACGCCCGTAACTTGCCAACCGTTTGGCGGGCGGTCCTCGACCGCATAGGCGTGCGTGCCCGCTGGCGGATTCGCGCGAAGTTCGACGGTGAATCCAACGCCCGGCGAGTAGCTCCCAGGGAGATTGCGATGGACGAAGGCGACGGTATCAGGGTGGCGGATGAGAATTCGAACGGCGGGAGCAATGCCGAGAGCGTCGAAGTTATCGAAGGTCCGTGCGAAGAAAGTGTGCGTCCCGACCGGGAGATTATTGATGGTGAAACGCAGCGTCGGGCCATTTGCGGTCGCAATGACCTGGTTGCCCTGGTCGGTCGTAATCAGGTCGATTCTTGAAATCGTGCCATCGGAATCGGACGCCTCCACAACGAACGTGACCGGCTGGCCTTCGATGAAGGAAGCGCCGTCATGCGGTTCGGTAATGCGAACCGTCGGGTTTTGGTTGGCGCCGTCGTTCACGACGATGAATGGAATTTGAGTTGTGGAAAGGGTTTGTCCATTCACTGTGGCGAGGGCATGGAGCGTGTGACGGCCGGGAGTGGCCTGGGCCCACTGGAAGCGGTGACGCTCGAAACCGCCTTCCGGATCTTCGTCTTCAGCGCTCGTGTTGGATGAGCCGACTTTCTGTCCGTCCACATAGAAATCAACCTGCACGATGTCGATGGTTGGATGATAGCCGGCGACGAAGAAATCAACGTCGCCGATGCTCGGGTAGGTCGTGTTGGCGGTGGGGAAGGCGACTTCAATGGCGCCGGCGGCCGGAGGACGATGTTCGAAGATGACCGCAATGGCCGTGCGGTTATGGTGGTCTATTTCGTAACCGGCCATGGGTCCCAGGAGGGGCGAAGGTTCGATGCGGAGGGCGACACTTTCCATGATTTCGGCGGGAATTCCGACTGCGACCGGGTACTCCACGACATAGCCTTGGGCGCCGACGTTTTCGCCCTGGTCATTCCATCCGAAAGTATTGAGCCAGCCGATGGCCATGTGATTTTCGGACGAAGGACCCCAGTAATCGTTTGGTTCGTTCGCGAGCCAATTGGCGTAACCCGGGCCGCCATTGATTCCGGGGATAGGGCCTTCGTTGTTCACCCACTTCCAGTTTTCGGTGATGGAAGGTTCGCCCGGTTCCTGGTAGCCGCCGACCCAATAAACGCTGCCTCCTCCAACTTCGAGGCGAAGCGACTCCACGTGGGCGTCTTCTTCGGCGGTGGTGAGTGTCGCGAGGTATCCGTGCACGTCGTTAAAAATGGATTGCTCGGCCTGGAGGCGCGCCGCGGCCCAGCCAATTCCTGGAGCCGAAACGATTTCGTATTTGTTGAAGACGCCGTGGTTGTCTTCGCGTGGAATGAGGTCGATCCAAACGAAGCCGATGCCGGCGGGAATGGTGAATGAAGTCGGAAGCGTCTCGTAGTCTTCGCCGTTTTTGGCGGTGCCATGCAGCGAGAGGAAGACCTGAAGGGGCCGGGTCCAGTCGCCGCCGATGGCGCGGGACAAATAGAAGCGCGCCGGGTCGAAACCGTCGGCGTTGGGCGGAAATTCTGTCGCGATTGGATCGGTGGATTCAATGTGCACCAGGTTAGGCCGCGGAGATTCGTTGTCGCGGATAATGAGCCTGACGGAACGATGTTCGGAGTTGATTTCGTACGGGTGATTCGCGGGATCGGGATTGAGAGGAAGAAGCGGCGGAGCGATGCGAATCATCACCGTTTCGGGACCTTCAATGAGGTTGTCCATTTTCGCGTTGAGCAAGAATTCAAAGGAAGAACTGCCAGCCGGTATGACAACCTCCGTTGGCGCCGGCTCGTAATCCAGGCCGCGAGTGGCGGTTCCCTCGTATTTAAGATACACGCGCACCGGATATTCCAGGCCGTAAACCCGGGAAACGGTCACCTTGGACGGGAACACGAACGCGAGGGGAGACTGTTCGCTAATTTCGGAGGGGGTCGCGGTGATGCTGACAAAGGGCATCGCGGGACCATCCTGCGCGTGGACGGGCACGGGATCGGAAACAATCAGCATGTTGGCGGCATTTTTGCCGCGAACGGTCAATTGATAATTGCCCGCGGGAACTTCGCGCCAAACAAAGGTGTGATAGAGCGGCGTCCCCGGCGGCGGCGGTTGGACGAACACGAGGGCGGATTCGCCGATCCTGGTTTCGTTGGCGAAGAATTCCACGATTGGAATGTATCCGTCAGGATCAATAGCAGTCGCTTCGATTCGCATGTCTGTGCCGGAGTTGAAGTATTCGCGAGGCTGCGGGGCCGTAATCGTGATGCCGGGATGTGTGCCGGGTTCGTAGTCGCGGATGACGACGGTGGCGCGCTGATGGTCGGGATCGATCAGATAGGGCGCAGGAATCGGTTCGAACGCGGCGATTACGGTTTCGTCCCCTTCGACGAGGTCGTCGCTGAAGGGTTCGACTCTAAGACCAATTTCGGAAGCGCCGGCAGGAATCGTCACGGTGTCGGGCAGCTTCGGATAATCCGCTACCGGCGTCGCCGTGCCTGAGAAGCGGAGATAGACGTGGAGTTGTTCGGCGGTCGGGCCGGTGCGGGAGACTCGGAAAACGCCCGGCGCCACAAGCGCGTTGGGAATCGGCTCGCTGGTAAATCCGCTGACGGCGGCGATTCTGAGCGTGGGTTGCGGCGGATCATCGTTGTCCCGGATAACGATGGTGGCGTCCCGGTTTTCCGGATCGATCACATAGGCGGGAGGATCTGTCGGATTGGCGGGGTCCACGCCCACTAAGGCAAGGGCCACCGTTTCATTGGGCTCGTCTATCAGGTCATCCTTGGCAACGACCATGATTTTCGCCGTGGTGCGACCGGCGCCGATCACCACATACCCCTGCAATGTCTCGTAATCGACGCCTGCCGTCGCGGTGCCGGTTACCGAGTAAAAAACCTGCA
>DATEKZ010000080.1:0-5455 GCA_035277185.1 Verrucomicrobiia bacterium | reverse complement strand
ATCGTGAACAGGCCGCGCAAATGGTCCTGCGCGTCCACGACGAGCAGTTTGTGTATGCCGGGATGGTCGGTGAAAAACTTGTCGGCGCGCGTGATCGGATTTTCGCCGAGTTCCATTTGCTTGACGGTATGAACCTGGCTCCGGGGCGTCAGCGCCTCGGCGATCTTGCGTTTGGCATAACGCGGCTTCACGACGTGGCCCGGAAGGAGGCCCAGCAGTATGCCCGAGGCATCGACCACCGGAAACGTGCTGAAGGCAAACTTCCGTTTCTCAATCATTTCGAGCACCTCACCGATGAGTTGGTCGGGCGCGACTTTGATCGGGTCCTGGATCAGGCCGTGAACGTGGTTCTTCACCCGGCTGACTTCGGAGAGTTGATCCTTGTCCGGCATGTTGTAATGGATGAGGCCCAGGCCGCCATTGAGGGCCATCGCGATGGCCATGCGCGCCTCGGTCACCGTGTCCATGTCCGACGACATGACCGGGATGTTGAGGTGGAGACCTTCGGCCAGCTCGACGTCAAGCTGCGTGTCACGCGGCAGGATCTCGGAGTAAAGCGTTGCCAGCGTGACATCATCGTAAGTAAGCGCCAGGTGGCGGTGCGCCGGGAAAAAGGCCTCGGCCGGCTCGTAGAATTCGGCATCGACGGCGTTGGGCGCTTGCTTGACTGCCATGTCGGATGATGACGGAGCCTGGGTTTCCGTGGCAAGGGGAATTCAAATCGGCAGGGACCTTGAACGATGCCGCGTAGCGCAGCCGTCCTCGGCTGCGAGTCCGGGCGGCGTCCCGCCGCGCGGAGCGACGCCCGACGAGATGCCGGGCGAACTCGCTGGAGGGCCGCCTGCGATACCGTCAGCCGGTTCATGGGAGAGTTGTCGCGCGAGAAATTGAGACGTCCGGAGTTCGATAATGGCGTGCAGCAGGCTTGATTTCTGGCCCAACAGTCGCGTAGCATCCCTTCGTTCCCGAGTGAAGCAATAATGACCCGCTCAAGGCGGTCCGACTTATGAAGTCAATCATTTCTCTCGTGGCAGGGCTGCTCGCCCTGTCCCCGTTTCCCGTGACGGCAGCGCAAACCGCTCAGGCGACCCTCTTTTGTTTCTCGTTGCGTTTTCAGCAGGGCAGTTCGACCGCGGGCGACTTTACTCTTGATCTGACCACGATCGATCCCCCGGCCCTTCCGAACGGCGAACTGGCCCCGGCTTTCGGCGACCCGACTCACTTCAGTTTTTTCATTCTCGAAGATCAGGACCTGCTGATCAGCATCTTCGGCGTCATCGACGTGGACGTGCCGGAGAACACGGATGCCAACCAAAATGGGTTTGCGGACTTTTTCGAAACGAGCCAGGCAGTGTCCGGGACCACGTCCGGGACCTTCGCGACGGAGGCGCAGGACTCCGGTACGGTCGTGGCCACCTGGAGCCGCGAGGCGGGCGCGAAAGACGGAAACTGCGACCTGCGGTTGAGGAGCCAGATGTTTGGCGACCTGGGCACGTTCAGGCACACCTTCGAACTGCTCGAGTACAAGGGTACGCTCACCTATACACCCGGCACAAATCGCGTCGCTTGCCTGGTGGACCTCAAGCAGACCGGCGCCCCTGATAACGTCCTGGTCGGGCCGATGACATTCACAAAATCGCCGCCGGATCGATTTAACGTACTCGGGCTTCAGTCCGGCGTTTGGACCAACGCGTTGTCCGAGCCGTTGAGCTACGACCAGGACATTTTCGAGCGCGATGTGGGGCTGAAGACGAACTATTGGGGCTTTGTCGATTTCGCGGATGGCGATCCATCCACGACAGTGGACGACTACTTCACCTGGATGCTTTCGATTGATGACATGAACGACGGTGATGGCGACGGGATACCGGATTTCAGTGACGACCCCGTAACGTCGATCGTGAAGCAGCCTGAATTGGGTTTGAGCCGCGGCCCCACGACTTTCTCGCTCACCGTGAGCGGCACCACGGGCCGTCTTCACGAAATTCAGGAGGCGACATCGCTTTCGCAGACCAACTGGAACACGATTCAATCGGTGACGCTAACCAACGACCCGCAGGTGGTCTCGCTTCCCATCCCTGCGACGGGAGATCGGTTCTGGCGCGTCAGGGTTCCGTAGAAACCGCAGCTATCGGGACGCCTCCACGATTTCAGAAGCGCGCAACGGGACCATGAACCTGCGGATCGCGCGGTAGTCCCGCGGCCGCGGGAGAGTGCGCCAGTCCTCTGGCGCTTTTCGGCCGGCTCGACCCAACAGCCAAAGCGCCAGAGGACTGGCGCACTCCAAAACCTGGCGGGGCCTCCGACGGTTCATGGAAAAGACGTTACGTCGCCGGCGCTGGGAAGAGTGACTGAACCGCGAGCATTTTTCGCGGTTTGAGCACCGCGCTTGTCTGCTACGGCTTCGGCCAATTCAAATGCCGGTGCAGAAACTCAAACGTGCCGAGCCCGTTGATCGTGTGCGGGCCGTTGAAGAATTCGATCTCCGTGCGGTCGCCTATTCCGAGTTTCGTGTAGAGGCGCCGGACCCGGGCGAATTCGTGGGCGACCCATTCGTCGGGCGCGACGCCGTCGTCGTGGCCGCGCTCGACCATGAAAGGACGCGGCGCAATCAACGCCGCCATCTCCGCGTAGTTGAACGTCTGGCCGAGATTGAACTCCGGCATCTCGTACTCAATGGTGAACATGTAGCTGTAGGGTGAATCGACCGTCACATTCTTCGTAATCCATTCGTTGAAATCAGCCGAGCAGATGGACAGACAATAGCGATCGAGCAGAGAAGGGACCCGCATCGCCGTCTTGCCGCCATAGGAGAGACCGTAGAACCCGATGCGTTGCCGATCGACCGACGGCAGCCCGGACAGCCAGTCGAGGATGCGGTCGTGCTGGGCGAGGATCACCGAAAAGAGCGATTTCTTCAGCGGGTTGGCTTTGCGTTGCAGGACGCGGAATTTGTCCTGCCCGCGATAAGGATTGTGCGGGGCGAAAGTGATGAAGCCGCGTTCCGCCAATTGGGCCGCGAACGACTTGTAATAACCAAAGGCCCGGCTGTTGAGATCCCGCGTGATCGTGTCCATCGGCACGCCTTCGAGGCCGTGCTGGCAGACGACCACCGGCCTCTGTTCGCCGGGCTTGAGGTTTTTCGGCACGAGCAGAATTCCCCACGCGAAGACATCCGGGAACACATCGAGCACAACCTCGTAGCCGGTCCACTTCGGATCATCGAGGATTTTGCGTGATCGTGGATTGGCGGTCTGGCTCGATTTTGGAAACCGGCCGATCACTTCCTCCCAAAAGAGATCCTTGTAAGGCTGGGTTGCTGCGAGCCAGTCATTGGTCGAGGCGGATTTCACCCGGCTCCAGAAAAACCCGTCGCGGACCCGTTCGGAGAGTTGCAGCAGGCGCTGGGTATGATTGACAAGTTCCTGGACCTGGCGTTTCTGTCGCTCGGCCGGATTGAAACTCTGTCGCTGATCCACGGGCGGCTCGTTCGAAGGTGGAATGGCTTTGGACGCCATGCCCAACCCCGTGAGGAACGCGGACAACGCCTGGGATGAACCGGGTGCGACCGTGGTTCCTTCAATCCCGCGGACATACTGGAGCGGAAACGCAAACGGCTTCGGAAGGAGCGCGCGGGTTCGGTCCACCTCGTTCTCGACCAGGAAACTTTCGGGAGTCGCAAGCTTGCCGGGCGCAGCGCCCGCACGGCCTTCGCGCGGTTTCGGCGGGCCATCCACCCGGGGAAACTCGCTGCGCTCGATGGTCAGGTGGCGCGGCGCGATCAGGCTGGCAATCTCGGAATCGCCAAACTCATGCAGCAGTCCAAACACGTTGCGATAGATCGGTTCCTCCCAAATACGTTCGCGCGACCGGAAATAACCGCTGACGAGCGCGGCATCGATACGCGTGTCCGCGGCGGCCGCGTAGAACGCGATCAAGCCGCCTTCGCCGTAGCCGGCGACGCCGATCTTCAGACGGTCCAGGGTCTTTCGAGGTTCTTTGGATTCCTCCCCGGCGAACCAGTCCACGGCGGCGACAACCTTTTGCACTTCGTAACCGATGATGTGCCGGCCCAGTTCGTAAGCCTGCCGATAAACCCACTCCCGATGCGGTTGGTTGGTGAAACGTTTCAACGCCGCGTTGCCCGACCAGGTGTCCTGCCGGTCGATCAATACGGGCACGATCACCTGACAACCGTTTTCCGCGAGTCGCCGGGCCAACTGCGATTCCGGCGCAATGCCCGGCGCGAGTCCCGCAAACATTTCGGGCGACTGGTCCGCGTCTGGAATCGCAACGACACGGGCGCGCACGTCGCCTTTCGGTTGAAGAAAAAGTCCCTCGCCATGGACGTTCTCGAACAGGGGCCAGCGCACGGAATAGATGCGATAGGTCGGGGTTTCCGCGACGAGGGAAGGTTCGGCGGTGCTGCCGACATACTCGAGCGCCTGAACCGGTAAACGCGGATCAACGACGCCGATGGCTTTGTGGAATCGTTCGCGATTTGGTTGAACGGACTTCTCGTAGGCATGACGAGAACTGAGATCGCGCTTCCAAAGTTTCTGTCGTGTTTCGACAGACCGTTCGATTTCGCGCATCAGGAATTTGTCGATGCCTTCGACCATCCGCGCGGAAAGGTCGCCTTCCCATGTCAGTGGCTGAGTGCCGGGAAGGGCGTCAGCCGATTCCGCGCAGGCCGTGGTGAGCGAATACAACACCGCGCCCAGACAGAAATGAAACAACGGAGAGGACCTCAGGAATCGCGAAGGCATGTCGGGAGTCTATCGACGCGGGCCGGGTGGCTCAACGAGTTTTCCCGCAGCGATTTCAGCAAGCGTCGGGCGCATCCCACTTATTTACAGTCTGCACTTGGGTGCGTTGCGTTCCCCCTCACCCTGACCCTCTCCCCTCGGAGAGGGAACAGCCGGAGCGGCGTTCGAGAACCCGGGACATTCGTCAAGCAGAAGGCCCGGCATCGTGCTCCCTCTCCCGAGGGGAGAGGGACGGGGTGAGGGGGAAGGAAGCGGTCGAATATCCGCCGGCTGTAGGATTTTGAGATGCTCCCGCAAGTGTCCTTCAGTTCAGTCCAGGCTTGAAGCGATCGAATCCGCAGTGTAACGTCTGCGCATGAAAGTCTTCCTGGCGTTCCTGGTCTGGTGCGTACTGTTCGCGTTGTCCTGGCCGCTGGCAATCATCGCGCTGGTGCTTTTTCCGTTTGTCAGGATCATTCTTCTGCCGTTACGACTGGCATACTTTGCAGTCGAAGCCGTATTGGCCCTGATCCGGGTGATCCTGTTCCTGGCGGTTCGCATCCTGAGATTCGGACGGCGTGCCGTGGCGTAGGCCCTCGCCGGCGGGAGCCAATCGCCGCCCGCTTCGCCGCTGTGCTGCGCTGCGGCGAGGATGTTCCTGAGCGCCTGCTATGGCGCTGCTCGCGGCCGGTCAGCGTTTCGTTCGG
>DATEKZ010000079.1:0-9501 GCA_035277185.1 Verrucomicrobiia bacterium | reverse complement strand
TGGGACGAAAGTTCTCTGCGCGACATCCGCGAAGACACCATTGACCGGCAGATTGGCCGCTACCTCGACCGCGACGACATGGTCGCCACGGTGATGCAGACCTTCACCAGCACGACGGTCCAATGCGCGCGATGTCACGATCACAAATTCGACCCCATTACCCAGCGCGATTACTACGCGCTGCAGGCCGTGTTCGCCGGCGTCGATCGGGCCAACCGGACTTATGACTTCGACCCGGCCGTGCATCGCCGTCGCCAGTCTTTGTTGCGTGACCGCAAACGCGTGGAGCGGGGAGACCGCGAGTTATTACTGGCCGCCACCACTCAGCGCGAAGTAGCCGAATGGGAGCGCACGCTGACGGAAAACAAAGTGGAATGGAGAGTCATCCAACCGCAGACGTTCGTGTCCACTGGCGGCGGGACACTCACAAGACAGGTGGACGGGTCGTTGTTGGCGGGCGGCCAACGTGCCGATCGCGACACTTACACCATCACGGCTCCTTCTCCTCTTCCGGGCATTACCGCAGCGCGCCTGGAAGTGCTAGTGGACGACTCGTTGCCAAAGAAAGGTCCGGGCCGCCAGGACAACGGCAACCTCCACTTGAGCGAGTTTCAATTGTTGCTCTTTGAGGCCAACGCCACGCAACCGCGCGAAATCCTGCTGACGAACCCCTCCGCCGACTTCGATCAACCGGGATGGACCATCGCGCACGCGCTGGACCGGAATGACAAGACCGCCTGGGGGATCCATCCCAGCGTCGGCGAACCGCATCAGGCGGTGTTCGAGTTGAAGGAGCCGTTGGCATTGCCGGCGGGCGACACACTAGCATTTGTGATGAAGCAACTACACGGCGACGGGCATCTGATCGGCCGCCCGCGTTTGTCCGTGACCGACGCGCAACCACCGGCACGCGTCCGCATGCTCCCGACCGACATCGAGCGAATCCTGGCGGCCCCCGTCTCGCAGCGGAGCGATGACCAGCGCGCCGCCCTCGCTGTTTTCTATTTGAAAGAGGAAATCGTCCGCCAACTCGCCGCGCTTCCGAAGCCGGCGCTGGTTTATGCGGCGGCGCACGACTTCGAGCCTGACGGCGGGCTCAAGCCGGCGGGCGTGCCCCGCGCGGTGCACATGCTGAGACGCGGCGACATCAACAAACCCGTCGAACCGGCGTCGCCGGGCGCGCTCGCTTGCGTGTCCTCGCTGCCCGCGAGGTTCGAGCCTGCCAACGAGTCGAATGAAGCCGTCCGGCGCGCTGCTCTGGCCGGCTGGCTGGTGCATCCGGACAATCCGCTGACGTGGCGTTCCATCGTCAATCGCGTGTGGCACCACCATTTCGGCCGCGGGCTGGCGGCGTCCCCGAATGATTTCGGCAAGATGGGCGGCGCGCCTTCGCACCCCGAGTTGTTGGATTGGCTGGCGATCTGGTTTCGCGACGAGGCGGGCGGTTCGCTCAAGCAACTCCACCGGCTCATCGTGACCAGCGCGACGTATCGGCAATCATCCGTAGCAGCCGACGTCAGGAGGCTCACTTCAAACTCGAACGTGAGCAAGGATGCCTCACGCTCGCACAGTGCTTCAGGCTCACCGGTTCACCGGCTCACCGGCTCACACTCCGCGGAGAACAATCAGAGCCTCCTGACGTCGGCTGCTGCGACGGATGGAGACAACCGCTATCTTTGGCGCATGAACCGCGCGCGCCTCGACGCCGAGCAGGTGCGGGACGCCATTCTGCAGATTTCGGGCGGGCTGGATCTCCGCATGGGCGGGCCGGGCGACATGCAGTTCGACCTGCAGCCGGGCATTCACGTCACGCCGAGGGTGGATTACGCGAAGTTCGACGTGAATGATTCCGCGGCCCGAAGGCGCAGCGTTTACCGCTTCCTTTTCCGCACATTGCCGGACCCGTTTATGGACGCCCTCGATTGCCCCGCCGGCGACCAGCTCACACCGGTACGCAACGCCAGCGTCACCGTGCAGCAAGCGCTGGCAATGTGGAACAACGCTTTCGTGACGCATTACGCGGCGCGCCTCGCCGAACGCCTCCAATCGCCGGCCAAAACGACGGAAGAACAAATCACTCTGGCCTATGAATTGGCCATCAGCCGGCCACCGACGAAAGTAGAGATGGACGAACTGTCGGCGTACGCCCGAAAGCACGGACTTGCGAATCTTTGCCGGCTGATTCTGAACAGTAACGAGTTCATGTTTGTGAATTGAATCCCATGCGACTCACGACTCTTAGACGGAGCGATTCGGTTCAAACCGCGAAACACGCGAAATACGCCAAAGCAGAGCGGAGTGAAAGTGTGATCCAGCGCGCGGAATTGCGGTCAGCAAAAGGTGAGCAACAATGAAAAAGGAAACGGCCCTTTCCCGCAGCGTGTTCGCGTGGTTTGCGTATTTCGCGGTTCCTTCAACTGCATCGTTCCGTAGATTGTTCCTTGCCGTTGTATTGATCGCCGCGTTCGCCGCAGGTTGCCAGACCCCCGGGCACGTTTCCCGCGGAGCTCAAGCCGAGGTGACTGCCGCGCTCGAACAGCAAGTCCGCGAATGGAACGCGGGCAACCTTGCCGGCTTTATGGAGACCTACGCGAGATCGGACCGGATCAGATTTGCCTCGGGCGGCGATGTGTCTCTCGGCTGGCAGACGGTCTTCGATCGCTATCAGAAACGATATGGCGACCGCGCGGCAATGGGTGCGCTGACGTTTTCCGATCTGGATATCGCCTTGCTCGGACCGGACGCGGCGCTCGCTTTCGGACGGTGGCGGTTGAAGCGAGAGAGAGACGAGCCGTCCGGCCTGTTTACACTGGTATTTCGCAAGACGCCGGACGGCTGGCGCATCGTTCACGACCATACCTCCGCCGCAGAAAAGAAATGAAACCGACAGTTTCTATGAGACAGATCGCTCGCCCTCACCACTGCCCTCTCCTTCGGCCGGAACGATTCAGTCGGAGAAGACGCTCGCCCTCATTCTTGCCCTCTCCCCCAGGAGAGGGAACTCCCTTCGGCCACGCTTGGACGAATCACCGGAGCGTGAGGTTATCGGAGGCGCTCGAAGGCTTCTCCCTCTCCCCGGGGCTGCGGACGAAGTCTCGGCGAAAGACAGAAACTCTCTGGGCCGGGGTGAGGGCGAGCCAATTCTCTAACTGCATCGTTACGGCCCGGGGAGACGGACCGTGTGACGGATGTTCGCGTGACGCGATTGAAGGCATCGAAGACATCGCTGCGTTAGCGTGATGCAAATCTCCTTTCCCAGAATGAGCCTGACCAGCCGCCGCGAATTCCTCTGGCGCTTCGGAGGCGGTTTGGGCGGCATTGCACTGGCGCAATTGCTGGGCCGGCACGGATTGCTGGCGGATGAGTCGGCCCGCGCGCTCACAAACGCAGCGACACGCGGCGTGCTGCGCGATGGGCCGCATCACCCGCCGCGGGCGAAGCGCGTCATCCAGCTTTTCATGAACGGCGGCGCCAGCCAGATGGATTTGTTCGATTACAAGCCGGAGCTCGTGAACCGGCATGGGCAGAAGTTCGACCCGGGCACCGGCGAACGCGTCGAAGCCGCCACCAGTGAACCCGGCAAGGTGCTGAAACCGGGATTCGAATTCAAACAATACGGCCAATGCGGGCGCTGGGTGAGCCACCTGTTGCCGAACCTCGCCACCTGCGTGGACGACATGGCATTTCTGATGGCGATGGTCTCGAAGACCAACGTCCACGGACCTGGCAGTTACTTGATGAACACGGGCTTCCTGCTGCCGGGCTTCCCCTGTTTCGGCGCGTGGGTGAGCTACGCGCTGGGCTGTGAGACGGACAACCTGCCCGCCTTCATCGTGCTGCCCGATCCCAAGGGCCTTCCCTACAATCAAAAGGGCAACTTCAGCGCCGGTTTTCTGCCGGTGACGCATCAAGGGACCCTCATCAATACCGGCGCGTCCGCTCCCATCGCGCACTTGCGGGCGCCGGATTCGGCAAAATACATCACTCCGGAAGCGGAACGCGATGGACTGGCGTTGCTGCGAACGCTCAACACGGCCCACCTCGCCGCCAACGACGCCGACTCCCGTCTCGAAGCGCGCATCAAGGCCCACGAGCTGGCCGCGAAGATGCAGCTCAGCGCGCCCGAGGCGTTCGATGTCACTGGCGAGACTGAAGCCACGCGCGCGCTCTACGGCCTTGACGACAAGGTGACCGAGGAGTTCGGCCGGCGTTGTCTCCTCGCCCGGCGGCTCATCGAGCGAGGCGTGCGTTTCGTGCAAGTCTGGAGCGGCGCCGGCGGGCCGACCAACAACTGGGACAACCATGCAAATATCTCGAAGGAACTCCCGCCTATGTGTGCTGCGACCGACAAACCCGCGGCGGCTCTGCTCAAGGACCTCAAGGCCCGCGGCCTGCTTGACGACACCCTGGTGTTGTGGAGCACCGAGTTCGGCCGCATGCCCTTCTCGCAAGGCAGCGACGGACGCGACCACAATGGCGGTACGTTCGTGGGCTGGATGGCCGGCGGCGGCGCTCGCGGCGGCGCGGCTTACGGTGAAAGCGACGAATGGTCGTGGAAGGCCGCCACGAACGCGACCACCACCTACGATTTTCATGCCACGGTGCTGCACTTGCTCGGGATCGAGCACGATAAAATGACGTTCCGACACAACGGCGCGGACCGGCGCCTCACTGACGTGCACGGAGAAGTCATTCACGAGGTGCTGGCATAACGGGCACTGCTTCGGCGCTTTCCACACGGCGCAATTTGTGATTCATTAATTCCATGAGCGAGCCCCGCCCCGAAATCCCGACGCCAGCCGAGGATCTTAACGACGCGAAAGACAGTCTTGCACCAGCCGGCGTGTTCGACCCGGTCGTTGAGGTTTACAAGAAGGACGTGGACCGGACGATTCTCCGGGAAAACTTGAAGCTCTCGCCGCAGGAGCGCTCGGAGAAGTTTGTATCGTTTATGAAAAGCATCTGGCAACTACGCGAGATCGCCGAGCGCGAGCAGCGTGAATGACGATGCCCGCGCAGACTGATTTTGCAAAAGCTGTCAACGTGCTCCATGGCGGTCGAGTGGACTTTATCATCATTGGCGGCGTGGCTGCCATTCTCCATGGTTTGGGATTTACCACCTATGATCTGGATGTCGTCTATTCGCGGGACCGGACGAATATCCGCCGGTTGGTGAAGTCTCTCGAGCCCTATCATCCGTATCTCCGCGGTGCGCCGCCAGCGTTGCCATTCGTGCTGGACGAAGCGACGATGCGCAACGGCCTGAACTTCACCCTGACAACAGCATTTGGCGATTTGGACTTGCTAGGGGAGGTCACCGGTGCCGGCGCCTATCCCGATCTGCTTCCGCACTCGAAGGAGGTGTTGGCGTTTGGCGTTCGCTGTCGTAGAGCCAACCTCGACCGGCTCATTCAGATGAAGCGTGCGGCCGGCCGGCCCAAAGACCTTGAAGTAATGGGGCAAATGGAGGCGTTGCTGGAGGAGAGAAGAAAATGGCAACACACCAGTCCGGAGGACCCTCAGTGAATTACTCCCAGGTCCGCCGACCGAACCAGGCACCTACGGGCGCATTTATCCCTGCAAGCTACGCCCCGCTCACCCTCGATCGGCGCGAGTTTCTCTGGCGCTTCGGCGGCGGGCTTGGAGGAATCGCCCTGGCACATCTCCTCGGTCATCGTAACCTGCTCGCTCAAACAGGGGCCAAGCCCCGCGCCGACCTGAACGGTGGCCTGCACTATCGCGCCCGCGCAAAGCGTGTCGTCCAACTCTTCATGTCCGGCGCGGCGAGTCAGTGCGACACGTTTGATTACAAGCCTGAGCTGATCAGACGCGCCGGTGAAAAGTTCGACCCCGGGGAAAAGGTGGAACTCTTCCAGAGCGATCCCGGCGTCGTGATGAAAAGTCCCTGGGATTGGAAACAACACGGCCAGTCGGGTAAATGGATCAGCGACCTCGTCCCCCACATTGGTTCGTGCGCGGATGACATCGCATTCATTCATTCGATGGTGTCGAAATCGAACGTCCATGGGCCGGCGACTTACATGCAGAATACGGGCTTTGTGCTCCCGGGATTTCCCAACATGGGCGCGTGGATTTCCTATGGACTCGGCAGCCTGAACAACAACCTGCCCACGTTCGTGGTATTGCCGGATCCGCGCGGGTTCGCGCCCAACGGACCGGCTAATTGGAGTTCCGGATTCCTGCCGGCGTCGCACCAGGGAACGATGATCCGCGTTGGCAAACCGAATCCGATCTTCGACCTGTTTCCGCCCGAATCGGCGAAGTTCATCACGAAGGAGAGCGAGGCGGACGGACTGGCCCTCTTGCAGAAGCTCAATCGCGAACATCAGGCCGGCCGCGACGGCGATTCCCGGCTGGACGCACGCATCGCGTCGTTCGAAATGGCCGCCAAACTTCAACTCAGCGCACCGGAAGTCCTCGACATTTCAAAGGAGTCGGAAGCCACGCGGAAGCTCTATGGCATCGACGACATTGTCACGGAAGATTTTGGCCGGCGATGCCTCATCGCGCGAAGGCTCCTGGAACGCGACGTCCGGTTCGTCCAGGTCTGGAGCGGCGCGGACAACGGCCATCCCCGGCGGAATTGGGACAGCCACGAAGACCTGGCGAAGGATCATCTCGACATGGCCCGGAGCATGGATCAACCAACCGCGGCGCTGATCAAAGACTTGAAAGCGCGCGGACTGCTGGAAGACACCCTCGTGATGTGGACGACCGAATTCGGCCGGATGCCGTGCAGCCAGGGAGCAAAAGGCCGCGATCACAATCCGTTCACCTTCACCTCGTGGCTCGCGGGCGGCGGCATCAAAGGCGGCGTGAGCTACGGTGAAAGCGACGAGTGGTCCTACAAAGCCGCGGCGCATCCGACGTACTGTTACGACCTGCACGCCACGGTGCTGCATCTGCTGGGGATCGATCACACGAAGCTGACCTTCCGCCACGACGGCATCGAGCGGCGGCTCACCGACGTGCATGGCGAGGTGATCGACGCCATAACCGCTGGTTGACTGTCTTCCTGCATCTCCTTCTACCCGCCGACGCGAGCTTGCTGCGTCTCGTGCGCACGTTTGATAGGTTCTCCTTCGTACGTCCAAAGACTCACATAGGCTCGATCTTTGGCTTCAATTCGTAGCCGCACATAAGTGCGCAACTTGCGTTGGGTGCGCTCCACAGTGACCCTCTTGATCTCCTGCCACTCCAATTCCACGTTCGAGCGGGGCCACTCGTAGTCGAGCGTAAGCTTTTCTTGAGCGTCGATACCGACGAAGACCTCACGCCAGGCGACGATTGCTTTTGCACATGCATATGAGAATCGAAAAAAAGAGGAACCAACTCACCAGGCGAATGATCGAGGGAAAAGTTCGTGTGAATCCGTGTCTGAGTATATTCGAGGCGCACCGCCTTGCAGCTGGCCACAATGCGCCTGTCAGAAGCACCATCGGCGCGAGAGCCACTGCGAAGACCTGAAAAGCATCGGTAAACGAAATTGACATCGAGCATCACCGGACTCGAATGGTCAAATCACCGTCCCGTGGGGCACGACGCCGTTCTTGGGAATGATCACCACGCCGTCGCGGATGAAGTAAAGCGGGTGGTCCACGTTGTCCGGTTTGCCCGCGGGCGAGATCACGCAGTTCTCCCCGATCCGCGCGTTCTTATCAACGATGGCGTTTTCGATGCGCGTGTTGCTTCCGACCCCGACGCGCGGGCGGCCCGCGGCCTCGTTCCGCTGAATGGACTCGATGGATTCGTAATAGTCACACCCGAGCAGGATCGTACGCTTCAGCTCGCAGCCGCTGTTAAGAATACTGCGGACGCCGACGATGCTGTAGCTGATGCGCGACCGGTTGATGATGCAGCCGTCGGAGACGACAGCGTGATCGATCTCGGCGCCGTTGATCTTGGACGCTGGCAGAAACCGGGGCCGGGTAAAAATCGGCGCGCTCATGTCGAAAAAGTTGAAGCGCGGGAGCTCGGCAGTCAGGTCGAGGTTGGCCTCAAAGAACGAGCGGATCGTCCCGATGTCCTCCCAATACCCCTGGAAGACGAAGGAACAGACCCGATAATTGTCAATCGCGCCCGGAATGATGTGTTTTCCGAAGTCGGTGTGCGTGTTGTCGAGGAGCTTGATCAACACGTCCCGGTTGAAGACGTAGATGCCCATGGAGGCGAGAAACAGCTCGCCGTCACCGTCGATGCCGAGCCGCGGATACCAGTCCCGCTCCAGCTTGAGCGAGTCCAGGACCGCGGGGTCCTTCGGTTTCTCGACAAAGCGCGTGATGCGGCGGTCGGCATTGATCTGCATGATGCCGAGGGACTGTGCGGCGTCGCGCGCCATGGGGATTGTGGCGATCGTCAGATCGGCGCCGGTAATGGCGTGCTGGGCCAGGATGGGGCGGAAATCGATCCGATACAACTGATCGCCGCTCAGGATCAGCGCGTAATCGAAGTCATGGTTCAGGAAGTGCGTCAGGTTTTTGCGCACGGCATCCGCGGTCCCCTGATACCACGACGCGTCGGAAAACGTCTGCTCGGCCGCCAGGATTTCGACAAAGCCGCCGGAGAAATGGTCGAACTTGTAGGACTGCGAGATGTGCCGGTGAAGCGAAGCGGAATTGAATTGCGTGAGGAGATAGACGCGTTTCAGGCCGGAATTGATGCAGTTGGAAATGGGGATGTCCACGAGGCGGTACTTCCCGGACAGCGGGACCGCCGGCTTGGCGCGGTCCCGGGTCAATGGAAACAGACGCGTCCCCTGCCCGCCCCCCATGATGATCGAAAGGACGTTGCTGGTGTTGACGGACATCCGCGTGCCGTTGCCCATAAGGAAATCCTTTCTTGCGAATTGTTGCGTCTCTCTTATACCCTGCCCGCGAACGAAAGCGCAAGCGGCATCGGACGGTGGCGGAATGCGGGCCGTTGATCCGCCGGTGAGTCGCTGCCTCTTCGGACTCGTTATTCCATTATTCCAGAACTCCATGACTTCACGCGGCAGTCAATAATATGTGCGGCATCGTAGGCTACGTCGGCAAACAGCAGGCGGCTCCCATCATCCTCGAGGGATTGCGCCGCCTCGAATATCGGGGTTACGACAGCGCGGGTTTGAGCGTGCTGAACCACGCCGACCTCCAGACGCGAAAGAAGAAGGGGAAGATCGACGAAGGCCTCGCGAAAATCCTGCAGACTCAGCCCGCCGCTGGAAGTCTCGGTGTCGGCCACACGCGCTGGGCGACGCACGGGCCGCCCTCCGACGAAAACTCGCACCCGCACCTCGATCAGAGCGGCAAAATCGCCGTCGTCCACAATGGCGTGATTGAGAATTACGACCGGCTCAAGGAACGCCTCGGAGAAGGCGGCCACATATTCCGTTCGGAAACTGACACGGAAGTGCTCGCGCATCTGATCGGCGAACACTACGCAAAGTTGAAAGCGCAGCCTCCCGGGGCAACGTCATCGACGAAGAATGAGGTGCATCCGCTG
>DATEKZ010000078.1:0-10096 GCA_035277185.1 Verrucomicrobiia bacterium | reverse complement strand
CGACGAAATCCCACGGTCCGGCGGCGATAAATCCGGTGGCGATGACGCCGTCGGCCGTATCAGGAAAAAGGACATCTCCGGCGAGCTGCTCCTGTACGAAACGGGAATAAGGTTTGTCGTCGTTGAACGAACGAATGACATAGTCACGGTACGGCCAGGCGTTCCGCCGTGGTTTGTCCTTGTCGTAGCCGTGCGTTTCGCCGTAGTGGACGACATCGAGCCAATGCCGCGCCCAGCGTTCGCCATACCGGGGCGCCTTCAACAATCGATCCACAACCTTTTCGTAAGCGTCCGCGCCCGGGTCGCCCAGAAACGCTTCCACTTCCCTCGATGTCGGGGGCAATCCGGTGAGATCGAAGTTGAGCCGGCGGATCAACGTCCTGCGATCCGCCTCCGGAGACGGGGCAAGTCCTTCAGCCTCCAGCTTCGCCAGGATGAAATGGTCGATCGGGTTCCCCGGCCATTTCTTGTCCTTCACCTTCGGGACCGATTGACGGGTTGCCGGCTTGAACGCCCAGTGATCGCTTTTTCCGCCGGTCTCGCCCGCCGGTGCGCCGGGAAGCGCGACCGCGAACCCGAGCGGAATCAGAGAGAGCATCCGCCTGAAGCTGGTTCTCCCAACCGCGCGAGGATGAGGCCGGTGAAACATTATTGGCACGCGTGATGGCTGTTGACTGTTTATAGCGCGATGGCAGCGATCAAACAAGCGTGCAGAAAGCGCGCATTCAGTTGAAACCGCAGATGAACGCAGATGAACGCAGATTGACTAGCAGCCAAGACGCCAGGACGCGAAGCCAGATTCCTTCCGTGGGAATCCGTGAAATCCGTGTCTCTTCTTCGCGGCTTCCCGCCTTCGCTGTTCAATCCACAATCCGTCTGCGTTCATCGGCGTTTATCTGCGGTTTTGTTCTTCAGGGTAGAAACACTCGACGGTCTTTCGACCGCACACCGGGGCCATAAGTCTCTCCAGTGCCTGGTGGGCCGCGACAGCGTCCTGGAGTGCGGCAGTCCTCTGCCGCTTTCCAGGCGTACAAAAGCGCCAGAGGGCTGGCGCAGTCCAAAACCTGGCGGCTTTTCGGAGTGGTCGTGGCGAGTTGCGCCTGACTTCGATTCGGTTGAACCGCTTTTATCGAGAGATTATCGTAGCCAGTGTATGAATGAATTTTCCAAGATGAGTCACGGCGGCGAGGAAATAAAAGGGACGTCGTATTGGAAGCGCCTTGCTTGGAATTGGGCCATTGTTGGTGGAGCGTGCATGCCGTTTCTCATCTTCGGAACAAGTCGCGACGCTATGGTGGTAACATGGTTCTGGCTCGGATTTGTAATGGATGCAGTGTTCCCTAATATGGCGATCGATCTCGCGAAGTGGCCACCTTTATATACGTTCGCCACCGTGGCAATTCTAGCGATCGCTGCAAGAAACACGCCATTGTCCGTCTTGGCGATCGTGTGGTTTCTACTGAACGTGTTAGGCGGCGTGTTGTTTGTGGTGAGCTATGACGGCCATTCGTGAACGGATCAAAAATACACTATTCATCGTAAAGAATGAGCTAATAGTGAACGCTCTTCTGCATTAATCACATGCCAGCGCGCGGATCCAACAACTCTCTCCTGTTCGTGACGTTCGCCTTCGGCGTCATCCTGGCGGCCGGCTGCGACCGGAAATCTCCGGCACAACCCGAAACGAGTGTGGCAGCCCCGATCGAGAATGTGCGCGTGTTCAACCTTTCGGGCGAACTCACGAATCCGTTTCAAGCAAGCAACGCGGTCGCCACAGTCTTTATCTTCGTGGCAACCGATTGTCCGATTTCAAACCGCTACGCCCCCGAGGTGCAGCGGCTTCACGCGGAGTTTTCTCCCCGCGGCGTTGCGTTCTGGCTGGTGTACGCGGATCGGACCACGACGAGCGAAGCGATTCAAAAGCATTTGAAGGACTACGGCTACGCGATCCCAGCGTTGCGCGATACGGAGCATTCGCTGGTCAAACGAACCGGCGCCACGGTCACGCCCGAAGCCGTGGTGTTCGGCCGAAACCGGGAGATCGCTTACCGCGGGCGCATCGACGATCGATACGTCGAACTCGGTCAGATGCGCCGCGCGGCGACGCGAAAGGATTTGCAGGAGACGCTGGCCGCAATGCTGGCGGGCAAGCCCGTGCCGGTCCCGACGACGCGGGCCATCGGCTGCCACATTCCGGATTGAATTCAGTTCAAATAGAAGAGCCTCACGCAAAGCCCGCCAAGGACGCCAAGGATGCTAAACATCCCCTCAGAAAAACTAGTCACCAAGCGCTGAGTGTGACCGGATCACTATCCAGTGAGCGCAGGAGCAAGGTCGTTCATGCTTGTTCGCTAATCTGTGTCCGCGTATTCCGCGTCATTCGCGGTCAAGCTGGCCGGAGTCGCGCCGGCTCAGCGTTTAAAAACAGCGAGGCCGATCCTTGTGGATCGGCCTCTCCAATCAACCGGAGATTGTGGCGGCTCAGGCGTTCACGCTCTCGCTTTCCTACAGAAGACAACAAAGAGAACGAAGAACCTATTCCGAGAGAAGTGCATTTTGAGCGCTTCGTTTCCTTCGGTGGCTTGTGATAGAATCGGAGCGGAAGTTCAAACCGCGAAACACGCCAACCACGCGAAAAGGAAAGAGAACGGAAACCACAAATAGACTCAGATGGACCCAACGCGGCTTGCGCCGCAACCACAGATGAAGGGCCGCAAGAGAACGCAAAGAGCGCAAAGAACTTGAGACACAACTTCTTTTCTTTGTGTTTTCTTGCAGCCGATTCTTTGCCGGGAAAACAAAGATTTGCCTGGTTGCAGTACGGATGGATACAGAAGAATCCGCGTCCATCCGTGGTTGATTCACTTAGGTTGCGGCCCCGCGGCGCCGCGACCTTTGCGTGAGGCTTCTGTTGCATGGAGATGGGGCTCACGCGCCGGCCCTCAGTAAGATTCAGCGTGTCGCGACGTCTTGTTTTGCGTAGGCAATCAAGTCCGCCATCTGTTGCGCGCTGATGCCTTGTTCCAATCCTTCCGGCATGAGAGAGAGGTTCGATGCCCTGATCTCGACAATGTCGCCGCGAATGATTTGCTCCTCCACGCCACCGCCTTGAACCAGCGTCAGACTCGTGGCGGTCTCCGCCGTGATGACACCGGAGAGTGAACGCCCGTCCCGCATCTCGATCTGGTAATTGATGAACCTCGGTTCAATCGCGACCGCCGGATCGAGAATCGCCACCAGAAAATCCTCGACGCCCTTGGTTCGGAAGGCCGAGAGATCGGGTCCTACCGCGTGTCCCTGACCGGCGAACGCGTGGCATTGCGCGCAGTTCTTCTCGAAAACTTCGGCCCCGCGCGCAACGACGCCGGTGAGGCGAGCCACGTTCCCGTACTTCGCCAACACGGCGGCGCGATCGGTCCGGTTCGCGGCGAAGAGAGTCTCCGACCGGTGTTTGATCCCGGCGTTCTTGTGCTGGAGAAGGCGCTGGCGGTTGGCCGGCGAGATCTCGCTTGGCGCGACGGCATCCTTCTCCAGGCGATCGAGCAATGCGTTCGTCCATTCGACCCGCGAAAGCAGTGTCGAGACAATCAATCCGCGCAACGTTGGGGGATGTCGCTGCCACTCCTGAAGGAGCAGGTCTCCGGCCCTGGGACTGCCCGTGTGAGCGAGGGCTTCCACGGCGGCCTGTTGAAGTCGCGCCGGCACATTGGGGCGCAGCCAACTGGCCAGCCAGGACACGGTTCGTTCGGTGTCGCTGCGGCCGACAAAGCGGATGGCGGCTTCGCGCGTGGCTTCGTCCGCCGACGCCTGTTTCACCACGCTGAACGCGGTGTCGAACGACTTCTCGATGCGTTCGACCGCGTTTCGCGCGGGCTCAGGCGCCGAGGCGGCAATCGCGGCGAGGGTTGAGCCTTTCCGGTCGAGCGCGTCGAGCAGGCTGCAGAGCGCCGACAATCGCCAGGGTTCCAGCACCTCCGGATTCACCGGCGCGACCACGCCCAGAATGTCGTGCAAGACGGATTTGTTCCCGGAAGATGCGGCGGTCGCAATGAGTTGATCGATCATCTCCGCGCGCCCTGCCTTCTGAACGGCAAGGGTCAGGGCGCTTTTCAGGATTTCCGCCGGAAAACGGCCCGCGGAACTCAGCACGGCGGCACGCAGCCATTTGTTGTTCGCGCCACTCCGTGCCAGCTCTCCGAGAGCCTGGCCCGCCCGCGAATCGTTCCATTCGCCAAGAGTCAGCGCGAGTTGATAGCGCACGGTGAGGTCGGCATCGTTCACCAACTGAAGCAGGCGCAAATGCGACGGAGAATGCGAGCCGCTCCCGGCGCTTTCGACGGAAAGGAACGGTTCGCTCAAGCGGACCGCGTGCCTTCGAACCGCCGGATGGCCGTCACCGATCGCGTTTTCCAGGAGGTCAGGTGTCAAGGCATTCAAGCCGTCGAGCACGCACAACGCCTGCAGTCGCGCGGCAGGCCGTTCGCTTTGCTGAAAGAGTTCAACCAACGGAGCGACGGCGGCGGTGTCCTTGCGTCGCAACAATTCCAGGTGAACCCGATCGCGTTCTGTTCCGTTGGATGAGTTCAAAGCGCCGGCCAGTTCGATTGTGGAAAGGCTCGTCAGGTCGCGAATCGGGCGAAGTTTCGCGCCGACCGGGACGACGCGATAAATCCGTCCCTTGTCGGCTCCGGCGCGGACATCGAGCTTGGCCAGGCGTTCCGGCGAAATCCAGCGTGGGTGTTCGATGACGAACCGATACATGTCCACCACGTAAAGCGCGCCGTCCGGTCCGGTGCGCGCCTGCACCGGCCGGAACCAGTTGTCCGTGGACGAAAGAAACTCGCTTTGTCTTTCGTCCGGTGTGCGATGCGCTTTGAAGGTGACTCCGTCCGGTTTCAACTCCAGACGATGGACGAGGTTGTGGACCGGCTCGCACAAGAACGCGTTTCCGTAAAACTCCTCGCCAAGCAATGCGTCCCGATAAATCCCGAGGCCGCAGGCGGAAGTCGTGCGATTCGCATGGCCGGGGTCATTGAACCGTTCCAGGGTCCGGCTCGTTGGAAAGAGCCGGTTGGAATCCGCGTCGGCCGGGACGAAGACGCGCGGTTCCGGCGCGGACACGTGAGGGTTGCGCCGCACGTAATGCTCCGGCAGGGGATAATGCCAAAGCAACGTGCTGTTGTCGCAGCCGAACCAGTTTTCCCAGTCGTCGCGGACGCGACCCTGCTGGGTGATCCCCGATGCCGGTTCGAACTCGCCGGTGTCCGGACGCATGCGGAAATCGCGGCCGCTGATGTTGATCTCCTTTCCTACGGCCGAGCCGCGAATTTTTCCGCCGATCAGTCCGTTGGCTCCGTAGATCCAGTTGTCGAGCCCGAGGCTCAGGCTGTTCACGCGCGCCTGGTAATTGTCCGTTGCGAACCCCGTGAAGAGCTTTTCCACCCGGTCCGCGCGGCCGTCGCCGTTCGTGTCCTCCGCGTAAATGATGTCGGGAGCAGCGCAGACAAGGACGCCTTTGTTCCATGCGGTGACGCCGGTGGGGAAGGGGAGATTGTCGAGAAACAATGTGCTGTTGTCGTAACGGCCGTCGCCGTTCGTATCCTTGAGAAACTTCACGCGGCCGCCGGGTTTCCAGTTTCCGTCAAGGCCCGCCGGATAATCGTGCATCTCACACACCCACAGCTTCCCGTCGGCGCCCCAGTCAATCGCCGCGGGATCCACGATGAGCGGTTCGGCGGCAACCAGCTCGGTCCTGAATCCCGGCTTCATTCGAAATGCCGCGAGCGCTTCGTCGGGTGATTTGGGCGGTGGCAACTCCGCGTTCTTCGGGCCCGCCCGAAAGGACGCGGGCATCAACTCCGCGACCGTCGAGTGGATGAGGTCTTCGACGGCCGGGGCCAGGCGCGCCGGCCGGTCGTAATACCACAGCGACGTCTCGGCTTCGTAACCACCTTCCTGCAAAATGCGCCGCGACGGAATGTAACAAGGCACATCGTTCGCGTAGGCGTGCACCCAAAGCCGATTCCCATCGAATTCCCTCTTCAAACGCAGCGAATAATCCACGACGACTTCGCCGGGCAGGAACACCATGGCAAGTTGATCGCCAAAATTCCAGGTCTGGACGAAGTAGGGCAGGGTGGTGGGCAGCTTCTCTCCGCGGTCGAGCCGTTCGAGGTAGCGCTTCGCGTGATAGCCAACGATGTTCCCCTGCTTCGCGCGTTCCTCCCACTGCTCGCGCGTCGGCAGGGTGTCGAACGGCAGTTCGATCTGTTTGGCGCGGCATTCGAGTTTCAGCGGAAGCGGAATCAACGCTCCGTCCAGCATTCGCTTCACTTCGGTTGCGAGTTCGGCGCCGTGTTGTTTGGCCAGCGCCAGGACGTTCGTGCCCTCGCGCGGATGCGGGTTGGCGTCGGCGCCACAGCCGATGGTGATCAACGCCACCGCGCCCGGGTGATTGCGTTCGATCTCCTCCTGCGCGTAACCCGCCCAGTCGCCGCAGTGCTTGTTGAAATTGCCGCCGAGCGTCGTGCAGTGACAGGCGTAATTGGCGAGCACCGCCCGCAAGCTGCCGTCCGGGTCCTTCACGGCGAGCATCGGCAACGCGTGATCGACAGGACCGCCGTCCGTGCGACGGTTCCGCGCAAACGTGGTCTTGCCCTGGTTCCACGTCAGGCGCGCCGGCCTGCGTCGCGCGAGGGCGGACAGCGCGGCCCTCTCCAGTTTGTCGGTCAATTCGCGGGTGTAACGTTCGATCGTTGCCTGCTGTTCGCCGGGGATGGGCATGGCAAAGATGTTCGGGGCGAAACCCACGGTGCAGGGAGCCGAATGCGTATGGGAGGAACAGACGGCGATGCGCTCGCGAGCCACACCGGCCCTGGCTTTGAGCCGTGCCGCGACGGCGTCAATGACGTTGGCGCAAACGCCACAGTTATCGACCGTGATGAGTATCGCCGGACCCTCCTGGTCACTGCCGACGGCGAGCGCTTTCGCCCAGAGTTGTTGTTCGACGCCTTCGGACTCCGTTTTCCGCACCGCATAACCGGAGAGGCGGATCGGGTATTCTGGCGTCACGTCGATCCTCGCCACGCCGACCTCAAAAACGCCCTCCGTCGCCGCCGAGAGTCCGGGCGCCACAGCCAGGAGCAGGATGGCAAACGCCCGATGCCTTGGACTCAACATGAGGACATGGTCTGCGAGCGACGGGCGGTGTCAAGCCGCGAGGATTGCCAGTAACGAATGGACGATCCTGATCCAATACAGGACACGGAACGGGAAAATCAGACGCAGAAACGGCCGCGACACGAGGATATTCTCCGTGGCATCTCCAGTGCTATTTCAGACTGGACCAGACGCGCGTTAATGCCCCATTCTCAAGAAAGCCACGTTCGTGTAAAACATATGAAGACCTCCTCACGCTTTTCCTTCGGACTCCTTGCCATGTTATCTCTCTTGATCGTGGCGGCGCTGTTGATCGCACAGGTGCCGAATACCGAAACCAAGTTGTTGCCAATTGACTCCGGGTTTTTACAGCAGTTTGGCAGCGCGGTGGCCATTGACGGGGACACGGCGGTGATCGGCGCGCCCGGCGATAGCCAGGAGGGCGACGACGCCGGCGCGGCCTACGTATTTGTTCACGACGGCTCGAGCTGGATCGAGCAGGCAAAGCTCGTAGCCGACGATGCCTCCGCGTCCGCTCAATTCGGAAATGCCGTCGCCCTCAACGGGGATACTCTGGTGGTCGGCGCTCACGCCGATGACGCCAATGGAGTTCAGTCTGGTGCGGCTTACGTGTTTGTCCGGAGCGGCACGACCTGGAGTCAGCAAGCCAGGCTGGAGCCGTCGGACCCCGGAGAAGAGGAGGGGTTCGGTTCCACCGTCGCCATCGACGCCGACACCGTGGCAGTGGGCGCGCCTGGCGACGGTACCGTGTTCAACGGCACCGGAGCGGTTTACGTTTTTGAACGCGGCGGCGCCGTCTGGACCCAGCAGTCGAAACTGGTGTCCGACAATCCCCGCCCCGGCAATGCACTGGGCCATTCGGTCAGTTTGAGCGGCGACACAATCGTTACGGGATCTCCTTTTGACGAGGACACGGGCATCCTCGATTCAGGCGCCGTCTATGTGTTTTCGCGCGTCGGAACGACGTGGAGCAAGCAAGCGGAGTTGCGGGCGGGCGATGCGAGTCCCAACAGTCATCTGGGCTGGTCGGTTTCAGTGAACGGCGACACGCTGATCGCCGGCGCCCCGGACAGCGTTGGCACCGGATCGGCGTATGTGTTCACCCGCACCCTGGCGGTTTGGAGCCAACAGGCCAAACTGGCGGCCGATGATGCGTTAGTGGGCGACTCGTTCGGCGTTACCGTGTCGCTCGATGGCAACACCGCCGCGGTTGGCGCCATGTCCGACAATTCGTTTGTGGTGGACGGCGGATCAGTCTATCTGTTTCACCGCTCCGGAACGACGTGGAGTCAGGAGGCCGAAATCGGCGCGCTGGATATCGCGGGGTCCGACGCGTTCGGCTTTTCGGTCGGGATCAGCGGCGCCACGGTCGTGGTCGGGGCGCCGTTCGCCGGCTTTCTCTTTGATGGGGCCGCGTACGTGTTCGCCTCCGAGGGCAACCTGGCTCCGGTCGCCGATCCGCAAAGCGTTACGACGGCCGAGGACACGGCCACGACGCTTACTTTGACGGGCAGTGACCCGGAAGGCGACGCACTGACCTTCACCGTCCTGACCGGGCCTGCCAAAGGCGCGCTGACCGGGACTCCGCCGAACCTTGTTTACACGCCGCAACCCAACCAGAACGGCGCCGACAGTTTTACCTTCAAGGTGAACGACGGGGCATTGGATTCGGCGCCGGCGACGGTTTCGATCACCATTACTCCGGTGAATGACGCGCCCGTGGCCGATTCTCAGGCGGTCACGACGTTGGAAGACACGGCGGCAGGCGTGACGCTCACGGGAAACGACGTGGACGCTGATGCACTGACCTTCACGGTATTGTCGGCCCCAACCAAGGGCACCCTGAGCGGCACCGCTCCGAACCTGACCTACACGCCCAACCTGAACGCAAACGGTTCGGACAGTTTTACCTTCCGGGCAAACGACGGGGCGCTGGATTCGGCCGCGGCGACCGTTTCGATCACGATTACGCCGGTGAACGACGCGCCGGCGGCCAATGCCCAGTCGGTGACCACGCTGGAAGACACGGCCACCGGTATCACGCTGACGGGAAGCGATGTGGAGAATGACGCCTTGACCTTCACCGTGCTGACGGCACCAACAAAAGGCGTCCTCAGCGGGGCAGCTCCGAACCTGACCTACACGCCGAACCTCAACGAGAACGGCTCGGACAGTTTTACCTTCCGGGCAAACGACGGGGCGCTGGATTCGGCGGCGGCGACGGTTTCGATCATCATAACGCCGGTGAACGACGGACCAGTGGCCAATGGCCAGGCAGTAACGACGCTGGAAGACACGGCGACCGCGATCACGTTGACGGGAAGCGATATGGAGAATGCCCCGTTGACCTTCACGGTGCTGACATCGCCAACCAAAGGTGCGCTCAGCGGCACCGCTCCGAACCTGACCTATACACCGAATCCCAACGCAAACGGCTCGGACAGCTTCACTTTCCGGGTCAATGACGGCGCCCTGGACTCGGCCGCGGCGACCGTTTCGATCGCGATTACGCCGGTGAACGACACACCGACCGCCGTCGGCCAAGGTCTCGCCACCCCTCGGAATATCCCTGTTGCGATTCAGTTGACCGGCGCCGACGGCGATCCCGAAACGGCGCAGACGCTGACGTTCGCGATCGTGGAAGGGCCAAGCCTGGGCACGTTGAGCGGCTTCGATCCGATCACCGGACGGCTCCTTTACACTCCGGCGCTCGACTCCGAGGGGCTCGATGGCTTTACGTTCACAGTCACGGATGATGCGACGGCAGGCGGACCGGCATTGACCAGCGCGCCGGCCACTGTGACCATAGCCATCAGCCCGGGCAACGGCCTTCCGGTGCTGTCACCCCCGGACGCCACACCGTCCGCCGTCAACGAGAATGACACGGTTACGGTTAGCGGCCTGCTAACCGATTCGG
>DATEKZ010000077.1:0-2831 GCA_035277185.1 Verrucomicrobiia bacterium | reverse complement strand
GAGGTAACCAAGCAACTGATCGGGTGTAACCTCGGTGGCGTACGGACTCGAAACCAGCCACTCGGAAAATGCACTCGCAGTCGCGGCGAGACGCATCGCCGGGCTGGCCTGCTCGAGCGACATTGCATTGCCGGTGAAGGGCACGGCCCATTCGTGTTCGCGATAATCCGACGTGCCGGGGATTTTGAACCGAACGCGCACAATCGCCAGCGGACCTTCACCGCGCGGATTCACTTCGGCGACGTAAAGCGCGTTCCCTGATTCGGCGGCGCCAATTTCGGCGGCGTCCACGGTGTTATCGCGGAATTGTTCCTTGGTGAGTTGATGCTTCGCGTAACCGATCTGTCGATACGCGGTCACACGGGCAGGATTGAATTCGACCTGCACTTTCACGTCCGACGCCGCGACGCGCAGCGCGCCGGCGAGCTGGCCGGCGAATTCGGTGGCCGCTTCCTCCGCTGTGTTGATAAAGCCGTAGCGGCCATCGCCATTGCGCGAGAGGACTTCGAGGAGATCGTCGTTGAACCCTTCCCAACCGACGCCGAAACAATCGAGCGCGATGCCCTGTTTGCGATGCGCCTCCACTTTCTGCTTCAACGATTCGGGATCGACGTTGCCCAGGTTGGCCGCACCGTCTGTGAGCAACACGACGCGATTGACGCCGTTGGCCAGGTAGTGACGCAGCGCGGTCTGGTAGGCGGCTTTCATTCCCTCTTCAAAGTTCGTTCCGCCCTGCGGGGCAAGTCCGCCGACCTGGTCCGCCACTTCGGCGGCTTGATTGCCGGGCACGCCGTCCACCCACAACCTTGCCGTGCGGGCGAACGTGATGACACTGATCTTGTCCTGCGGTTGCAGTTGTGTCGCCAGCACGCGCAACGCTTCGTGAATGATGCGGGCGCGGTCGGCACGCTCCATCGAACCGGAATTGTCGAGGAGCAACACGAGGTTCAGCGGACGACCCGGCTGCCGGCCTGCCGCGGCGGTCTTGACGGAGAAACGCAGCAGATCGCGGTTGTGCGCGAACGGATAGCGCGCCCGTTCCCAGGCGAAGGCAATCGGGACGCCGGCCGGCGGCTCCGGATCGCGATAATCGAAGGCATTGATGAACTCCTCGCTCCGCACGGTGGCCGGCTCCGGCATGGCGCCCTTTTCCAGGCTCGCCGCCGCCAGCTTGAATGACACATCACTCACGTTGAGCGAGAACGTGGACCAGGCATTGTCGTGCGTCTGGATTTCGGGCTGCGGAATGGGGGCGTTGGGAGCCGGCTTGCGCGGAACCACGAGGCGATCTTCGTCGGTCTGCTCGACAAGCTTCTCTTCCAGCGCCTTGGTATCCGCGACTATCTCGGCTTCCCTCAACGACGCGTCCACGGTCTCCTGCAGAATCCTGAGGGTCACGGCGTCGCGAACTTTCTGCAGGTTTTCCAATTCGCGCTTGGCCCGGAAGTAAGGTCGGTAGGCCTCGGTCATGGCGGCATCTTCATCCCGTGCGTTCTTGATGGATGCGTCCAGAGACTCGACTTGTGCTTTTGCTGCCCGTTCCTTCAACTCAAGTCCGGAGACGATGCCGTTAATCCTCGCGTCCACTTTCTCCGCAAGCTCTTTCACCTTCGACTGGAGAGCCACGGCTTCGGCAGTCTGAGCGGCGTCGGGTGTATCCAGTCTGGCGAGGTCTCTTTGGGCGGCTTCGAGCTGTTTGGCGGCATTCGCAAGCGTTTCGTCGTCGCTCGTCCTAAGCAGCATCTCTTTGACGCCTTCCTTCGGCTTGTTCCTGGCCTCCTGGATCAGCTTCTCCAAACCGGCGTGAGTCTTTGCAGCATTGGCACGTTCAGCCTCAAGGCGCCTCCCCTTTTCCGGTTCGAGCGTGGACGTAAACTCGCCTGCGTCTACGTCAGAAATTTTCATCTTTTGGCGGAGTTCATCAACCGCCGTCTGGGCCTTCACAACTTCTTCATTCCGGCGTCCGAGTTCACGATTCAGTCCGTCAAGGGTGCTCTTGCTGTCAGTCAAAACATCGGCTGGTCGCGCCTCCAGATCGGAGATCCCTTTGACCTGCGGATCGGACGGCGGAAGAGCAATAGCGTCTGATTTCTTCCCTACTGCTTCTTCAGCGGCGACGGTTGCAAGATTCGAAGGTTGGGTCGGCAGGTTGACATAACCCGCGGCATTAACACCGTAAACGTTGGGGCCGGCAGGTTCCCGGCCACGCGCGGCGCTTTGATCAAGTTCCTGATTGAAGTCATAAGCCATCCAGTTGGTGACGGCAGCACCGGATTGACCGGCCGCCCTTTTGGAAAAATCCTTCCCGGCCGTTTGCGGCACGGATGTTGGCGCGAGTCCGTATTCAGTTGGGACGATTGTCGTCTCACCTGCAGCCGACGCAGGCGGCGCATTGGGAAGCAAGACGTACCCTTCCATCATCTGTCGGCTGTAATAATGCGCTGCGTCCGCGGTTGCAGTCTGAGGCCGAAATTGCGTCCCCAGAGCAGGCACATCACCCAAAGCGGGCACGTTGTCGGCCCTGGCACCGGGCGTTGCATCGCTGTTCCTGGAAAACGCGGCGATCCGTTCAGGTTCTTTCCGTGCGAGCGCCGTATCGGCGGTCGGCTTCGCTGGGACGGGCGCCGCTGTCGGAGCACCTTCCGCGAACGATCGCGCCGTGCCTCCTTGCACCCCGAAACGGCCATTGCCTTCGCGCGCGCGGTTATACAACTCAACGCCGAGGGCTTCCTGGTTGGGCTTGCGGGCATCGGCAAGTCGGGTTTCGGTGGCGATCTGCGGTTGAGCCGCCGCGACGGGAGGTTTTGCTTCCTCCGAAGGCCCGGCAGGCG
>DATEKZ010000076.1:0-5356 GCA_035277185.1 Verrucomicrobiia bacterium | reverse complement strand
TTGGCTTGATAGTCTCGCGCGGCGATTTCCAGGAAGGCAGGCAGGAAGGGATGGTCTTTTTGAGCCCAGAGGGAATTCGCGATGCTGAGTTCGATGCCCTTCTGGTTGCCGGCTTCGCTGAGTTGACGCTGGAGTTCGCTGAACGAGGCATGGACCTTTCGTTGCTCCTTGTCCAGGTGGAGGACCCGGCTCATCTGCTTTTCAGTGTCGCCTCGTGCGCCGGCACAGGTCACCGCCAGGCAAGTGGAGATGCTGTAGGGCGAAAAGAACACGTTTCCCGGTCTGGTTTTAAGCTGACCGTAGAGGTCCAGTGCAAAAGCCGTATTGCCTTCAATCACCGACTGGTTCTGAGATGATCGAGCCGCGACCGAAGCGCCGAGGATGGATGAAAGCATAAGACCGGCGAGGAACAGGTTTTTGAGAATTCGAATCATACGCATAGAGATGATCGTGCGCGCAGGATCATTTCAATAGTCCATTGGGGCAGCACGGCCACTTCTCTTTGACGTAAGCACCCAATGAAATGCTCCGCACAAACCGATCAAAATCCAGCCTCCCTTTCGGGAAGGCGTGATCGGCTAGTGTGGTGTCCCTGAAATAACTATACATTCGCGGCAAGGGATTTTTCGCGCAGACGAGGCGCGAGCGACGAGCATATCCCGCAGTGGATCTGTAAGGAGCGAGCAACGAAGTCTGCGCGAAAAAGAACTGCCGCCCTGCGGGTTGCGTTGAAATTGGCCTGTGGCGTCGTTGCTCGTCGGTCACAGCCCCACTTCGGGGGATGCTCCCTCCTCGACGCCTCGCCACAGGCCAATTTGAACGCAACGAATGTATAGCTATTTCAGGGACACCACACTAGGAGTAAAAATATCCCAACTCACGAAGCGAAACGTAGTCTTTCGTCCTCTCCGCCGTCGGTTTGCCGATGATCACGTGATCCAGCACGTCGATTTTCAACAATTGCCCGGCTCGGATCAGGTCGCGGGTTACTTTGATGTCCGCTTCCGATGGCGTCGGGTCGCCGCTCTGATGATTGTGCACCAGAACAATGGCGGAAGCGTTTGCCGCGATGGCGGATTTGAAGACTTCGCGCGCGTGGACCAGGATCGTATCAAGCGTGCCTTGAGAAACCTTGTGCATCCCGATGAGCCTGCGTCGCGTGTTCAGCAGCACGACCTGGAACTGCTCGACTGCCTGCGGTCGGCAGTCTTCCCGGAGGAGATCCGCGATGCGTTCGGGCGTATCCAGCACGGGCGATTCCGCGCGCATTTCCGCTGCCATCTTGCGCGCCAGCGTGAAGGCCGCTTTGAGCGTCACTGCCTTGTCCCGGCCGATTCCTTTGGTCTGCCGCAACTCGTCCAGCGAAGCGCGCGACAAGGCGTCCAACGTCTGAAATTTCGCAAGCAACTGGTGGCCGATGTCCAGGGCTGAATACCCTTTCATTCCCGTCCGCAACAGAATGGCGATCAAATCCGCGTTGGACAATGAGTCCGCGCCGTCGGCGGCGAGCCGTTCTCGCGGACGGTCCTTCGCCGCCATGTCTTTCATGCGGGGATTCGCGGTCATGGCTTGGGAGCATTGTTTAAGCACAACGCGGGGAAAAGCTCGAAGAAAAACTTTGACCTGGCGCGCTGCTGCCGGATGAATCCGGCGTTCCTATCCCGGCATCGTTCCACGGAACAAGACCCGTCAGGCGACCTGCAGACGTTGCACGATGAACGGCGCGAATTCGGCGTGCAGATGAGGCGGGATACGGGCCTTGAACCGCGCGGCGGCGCCGTTGTAATCGCGCTCGATGACCTGTCCCACGGCGTGCAGCCGCGCGATCACCGCCGGCGCATCGTGGGGAACCTGTAGTTCGACGAATTCCCGCGCCGGCCGCAACTGTCCCCCCAACTCCGCCAGCAAAGCGGGAAATCCCTGTCCGGTGGTGGCGGAAACGACCACTGCGTTGGGAAACCGGTCAAGATAACGGCCCTTCAGCTCGCCGTTCTCCACGCGGTCAATTTTGTTGAAGACCATCAAGGTCGGTTTTCCGGCCGCGCCAATTTCGTCGAGGACACTGTTGACGGCGGCGATCTGTTCTTCCGCCTGCGGATGGCTGAGGTCCACCACGTGCAGGAGCAGATCGGCCTGCACGACCTCTTCGAGCGTCGCCTTGAACGCTTCGACCAGGCGATGGGGGAGTTTGCGGATGAAACCGACCGTGTCGGTCAGCAGCACGTTTTGATTGGTCGGCAGTCGCAGCCGTCGGGTCGTGGGATCGAGCGAGGCGAACAATTTGTCTTCCGCCAAAACCTCCGCGCCGGTGAGCGCGTTGAGTAAAGTCGATTTGCCGGCGTTGGTATAGCCGACAATCGACGCCAGCGGCCAGAGATGACGTTGCCGCCCGACGCGCTGCGTCGAACGCTGCCGACGGACCTCCTGCAACTCGCGTTCGATCCGGGTAATGCGGTCCTGGACGCGCCGTCGGTCGGTTTCCAACTGGGTTTCGCCGTCACCCCGCATGCCGATGCCGCCCTTTTGCCGGGATAAGTGGCTCCAAAACCGCGTCAGGCGTGGAAGCAGGTGTTGCAGCTGGGCCAGCTCCACCTGAAGTTTGCCTTCCCGCGTGCGCGCGCGCCGGGCGAAGATGTCGAGGATCAGCGACGTCCGGTCTAGAACCTTGCAGTCAAAAACCCTTTCAAGATTGCGGCTCTGCGCCGGGGAGAGTTCGTCGTCGAAAATGACGGTATCGACTTCCTGATCGCGGCAATGCCGGGAGAACTCGTCGGCCTTGCCGCTCCCGATGAACGTGGCCGCCACCGGGGATTCGAGCCTTTGCGTGCCATCGCCCACGACATCGCCCCCTGCGGTAACCGCGAGTTCGGTCAGTTCATCAAGGGAATCGCGCACATCCCACGCAGTGCGCGACTTCAATTCGGCTCCAATGAGAAAAACCCGTTCCGTCCTCCTGGTCGATGTCGAGATGAGCGCTTTCAACTTTTACTTCGCAACGGCGAAACCATAGCATGTTTCGGTCGGGATCAAAGCCCGAGTTTTCGCCATGGCTGGGCAAGGGCGCAAATCTGTTTTTGGACAGCGTCAGAACGTCGCGGCGTGTCTTCCCCCACCCCGGCCCCCTGCCTAAGGGGAGAGGGAGAATCGTTCGCCGGCTTCCGATAAATCGAGGCGGGGTATTTGCCGAGTGGTCATCGGCGAAAAGCGATGCGTCCGAATGCTGTCCCCTCTCCCCAAGCCAAGGGTTAGGGGGGGAAGGAGATGGACTCGCCGAGAGGCGCGTACTAAATCCTGATCTGCGTCCGCTCCGCGATCTGTTCGGCCACCGCTCCCGGTTTATCGGAGGGCGTCAGCATCAGCCATTCCGGCTGGAACTGGCCGCGAAACCAGGTCATTTGCCGCTTCGCAAATTGGCGGGTCTTTTGTTTGACCAGGGCGATCGTGTCGGTCAGCGCCCGCTCGCCGCGCAGGTGCTCCACCACTTGCCGGTAGCCGATCGCCTGCATCGCCGTCCGGTTCCGTTCCAATCCTTGAGATCGCAACCGCTCCGTTTCCGTCACCAGTCCCCGCGCAAACATCTCCTCGACCCGGCCATCGATGCGCACGCACAGATCCTCCATCGACCGCGTGAGACAGAAAAACCATTCGGCGTTCGGCGTTCGGCGTCCGGCGTTCCAGGCGGCGCGTTGCGCGGAAAACGCCACCCCGGTCCTCCGGATCACTTCCAGCGCCCGAACCACGCGCCGCCGGTTCTTGCGGTCGATAGTCGTGAAGGTTTGGGAGTCCTTCAACCTCAGTTCGTGGAGCAATTCCGGCAACGGCGCCGATTCCAGTTCTGCGCGCAACCGCGTGTCCAATGGCGGCGCATCGCCCAGTCCTTCCAGGAAGGCCTTGAAGTAAAGGCCCGTGCCGCCGCAGAAGATTGGCACGTGTTGCCTCGCTTGGATTTGGGCGACGGCCTTGCGGGCGAGTTGCACGAAGCGCGCGGCATCGAACGACTCGGCCAAATCGACCAGGTCGATCAGGTGATGCGGCACCCGGCGTTGTTGTTCGAGCGACGGTTTGGCCGTGCCGAGGTCGAGTCCGCGATAGACCTGCATGGAATCGACGGAAATGATTTCCCCGTTGAGTTGTTCGGCCAGTTCGAGGGCGACGGCGGACTTGCCGACGGCGGTGGGACCCGCGAGGAAGACCGGCGGTGGTTTCACGCGGGCCGACTTCTCTTGCGCCGACGGTGGCACACCGGACGGGCTCATGAAGGAGGGTCAGCGGGGTTTGGCGGGTGCTCCCGGCGGCGTGGCCGCCGCCTGGTCCTTTTGCCAGGAGAGCAGGAACAGCAGACCGACGCCCGTGCAGATGGCGCTGTCGGCGACATTGAACGCCGGGAAGCCGATCTCGCCGCCGCCGCGGCGGTTCACATAGAAGTAAATAAAATCAATCACGTGCTGGTGAACGAAGCGATCCACCAGGTTGCCGGCGATGCCGCCAAAGATCAACCCCAGCGAAAGCTGGCCGAGCACCGTGCGGGAATCGAAATGATGGCGGGTGAGGAACAGGACCAGCAGGGCCACGACCGCGAAAATGGCGAGGAGTTGGTTGGCGCCGGCGAATTCATTGAACAGGCTCCAGGCGGCCCCCGTATTGCGCCAATGCACGAATTTGAAGAAGCCATCGATGATCACCTTTTCCTGGGCATAACCCAGAAACTTCAACACCGCCTGCTTGGTTAACTGGTCGAGCACGAGCACGATCAGGGCAACGACCGCCATCCGCCTGGTAGGACCCAGATTCATTGTCGCCTTTCTGCCCCACCCCGGGGCCAAACGCAAGCCTGCCTGCCGGGAGACGGGAGTTCTATCCCCTTGTTTGCCCCGGCGCCGCGCGCTAGTTTTCCCAGGCTCACTCGTGAATGCGCTTCGGCTCCTGGCCGTCGAAACCCGGCTTGCGACCGACCTGTTAAGGCACGCTCTCGAGGTGCGACGTTGAAAACCGGATTTGTGATCATGAAGCGTTTTCGTGGCATTCTGGCGAGACCGGACCTGGTCCCGCCAGTCGGACGTCGCGCAGGGCATAGTACTCTGGTGCAGCCCTGCACATGGGTGGGTTGCTTGCCCCCTCACCCTGACCCAGGGAGTTTCTGTCTTTCGCCGGGACTTCGTCCGCAGCCCAAGGGAGAGGGAACAGCCGAAGCGGCGTTCGAGAACCAAAAGGCTCCCCAGCAGAAGACCGGGCATCGTCGCTCCCTCTCCCCGAGGGAGAGGGCCGGGGTGAGGGGGAAGGAAGCGGCCGAATATCCGCGCGGCTGCAAGATTTTGAGATGCCCCCCAATCGGACTTTGTATCGTGGCGCTGGGCGC
>DATEKZ010000075.1:0-4581 GCA_035277185.1 Verrucomicrobiia bacterium | reverse complement strand
TACGCCTCGTCGCGGCAAGTTTCCACTTCGCCCGGAGCTCCGCCGCCACCCGCTCGCGCGGCGGAAGCCACGTAAAATTCCAATGCACCGGCACGCCCACAACCGGTAGAACATTCAAATACCAATCGACGGCATGCGTGTGAAAAGACGGGCGCGGAACCGCGATGTCGTAGAACGCCGCCGCCCCTTCGCGCCGGTCTTCCAGTCCGATGGTCAGGCTACCGTTGGCCAACCAGGCGAAAATTCCGCTGCGCATCAGGCTCTGCAGATCGATGACCCAGTCGAACTTCAACTCCCGCATCCGCCGGACACTGGCGAACAGTTCGCCCCAATGAAGCGGTGACGACCAGCGGCGGCGTTCAAATGGGAAGAGACCCGCCAGGTCCGGATCCCCCTCCAGCAGAGGCGACAGACGGGAATCAATCCACCAGTAGATCTCACTCGCCGGAAGATGCAATTTGAGCAGGCGCAGGACGGGCAAAGCCTGAACCACGTCGCCGAGCGAGCTCGGTTTGAGGATGAGGATTCTCAAGCAGCGTGGTGCGTGGTGCGTGGTGCGTGACCAACGGATGCCACGGCGGAACCGACCTCACGGATCACGGATCACGCATCACTTCCCGAGTGCCAGCCGTTCCGCCAGCCGGGGCGGCAGTCCGGCCGCCATGATTTTGGCCTGAGCGGTGGGGATGTCGTATTCGAGGCGTCGCAACTCCACCGAGCCTTCGTCCATATCGTAAACCACGTAGGCGGCCTTCGGGTTGCCGTCGCGGGGCTGGCCCACGCTGCCGACGTTGACAAAATACTTTCGGCCCGGCTCGATCTTGAACTTGGAGTAGGTTCCACCACGCACGACGCTGTCGCGAATGAAGGCGACAGGCACGTGCGTATGGCCGAAGAAACAAACCGCGGTGTTCTGATACGTGAAGCTGGCGGCCGCCGCGAGCCGGTCAAAGACATATCCCCAGCGTTGCGGCCCATCCAGCGTCGCGTGAACGATCGAAAAGCTGGCGACCAGTCGGATATATTTCAATTCCTTGAGCCACTGCCGGTCCTCCTCCGTCAGTTGCGCGCGGGTCCACTGAATCGCTTCGGCCGCGTGCGGGTTGAATCCCTCCAGATTCGATTCCGCCGAGCAGTACTCGTCGTGGTTGCCTTTCACACACGGCATCCCCGTGTCCCGGACGAGGTCAAGGCATTCCTTCGGATTGGCATTGTAGCCCACGACGTCGCCGAGGCAGGCGTAGTGCGTGCAGTTCTGTTTTTTGGCATCCTCCAAAACCACTCGAAACGCCTCCAGATTGGCGTGGATGTCGGCAATGATTGCGTACTTCATTCTTGCTGTGCTTCCTGCTGCATTACCCGATTATCTCGAACCCGCGAAATTCGCCGGCTGCACCGCTCCAAGCGACCTCTTCCTGACGAATGAACCGTCCCACTTCCGAATCCTGTACCGCCCGCTGAAACGCATCCAATTCTTCCCGCGTCCCTTCCGACACCAGTTCCACACGTCCGTCTGCAAGATTTCTCACCGTTCCGGTCACTTCAAAACCCATGGCCAATGACTTTACCGTGTAGCGAAACCCGACGCCTTGCACTCGTCCCGAATAGAATATCTGCAATCGAGATCGACTCATGGCAGTTGCACAGGCAGGATATCACGGCGCCTGCGCGGCAAGACCCGCGCAAAATCAATCAGTTGCTGGCAGGAATCAAGCCATAATCGCAACCGGACGCGAAACGCCTTTTGTTCCCCGGCGGCCATTCAAACGGAGCGGGGAACAGTCGCCGGATCGGCCCTGGACCGGCCGGGCGGCGCTTCCGGCTCAACGATCCGTTCGCCGTTGCGCCCGGCGTTTGGCTTCGAGCAACCGGCTGGCCGTGCTGGCGGGTCCTTCGGCCGGCGTGGGCTGACCCTCGGCCACGGGAGGGTCATCGCCCGAGACCAAAACCGGTTCCTTTGGCCGCGCCGGAGGCACGACCGGCCTTTCCGGTTTGAATAATTCAGGGCTCGGCTGAACCACCGGCACCGTCTGTTTCGCCCGCACCTGATCCCGGCGCGCCAGGAGCGCCGCCAGCGATTCATCCGCTTCCGCCGTGCGCGGCACGCCCCGCCAGAAGAACAACCAACGTCGCAGCCCCCGGGTCGCTTTCAGCCATTCCGCTTTGTCGAGGTAGATGCGCCGGATGCCTACATCGAGCGGGAAAAGAAGGATGGCCAGTTTCAACAGCCATTCCCATAGGTCGCGCGGCTGGAACGTCTTCACACGGTCGTGCAGGAAGGGATTCTCCAGCGCGAGTTCGGGGTCGAGGATCTTTCCGCCGGATGCCTCCGCCAGGCGCCGAACCAGATTAAAGTTGGGTTCCGTCGCGTTGAACTCCGGCGAATAGTTCACGCTGGCGCCGAGCACTTGCGAACCGCGAAGCTGCCCGTTTTCAATGTCCATGAGGTGGAGGAGATACGCGCCGACTTCCTTCGTCGGGAACCGTGTTTCGTAATGGCCCGGACCGGTCTGCTCCAGGCGGACGGTTTGTTTCTCGCCCTTGGGACTCACAATGACGGCCTGCAGGTTCAAGAAATTACGGAAGTTCCCTTGCGAATCGAGCGCCTCGACGCTGATCACCCCTTCGCCCTTGTCCACCGTCACGTCCGTCGTGAAGTCCGCGTTATCCAGGCGGCGCAAACTCCAGTTGGCGATTTGCGACCAGAATTGTCGATACCGGATCCACGCGAGCCAGTCCTGCGCCCACTTCGCCCGCGCGTCCGAGGTGAACGCAGCCGCGCGCCCCAGACCGTACTGCCAGTGCGCCAGCAGCGGATCGCCCTTGTCCGTCATCAGCGGCGTCTCCGCGCGCGCCTTTTGGCTGGTGGCAACGTAACCGCGCAGTTGCGGATACTCGGCCCCGCTGATGCCACGAATCAATTCGCTCGATGCAACCACCTGCGGCTTGAACGGCTCCTCGTAAATCGCCGACTTCAGGATCACCGCCGCTTCCTTGATGAAAATCTGCGGGAGCTGGTCCGGCGATCGCACGTCGTAGAAGCGTCCCCTGCCCTGCTCGGCGATGGAAATCATCGTCTCCGGTCCGGCGTGCCCGGCGATGAGCACCGTGCTGACCGTCATCCGATCCGAAACCATGGATTGCATCGTTTGCTGCGAAGGCGGCCCCGGATCGCCATCACTAAACACAATGACGTGTTTCAGGCTCGCCTGCGATTTCTTCAATGCCCCATGAGCCTGCGTCATCAATCCCTGGAAACTCGGCAGGTCGCCCTGGTTCATTCCGGCGATCTGACGCCGCATGGCCTTCTTGTCACCCACCTTGGCCAGATCAAACAGCCATTTTTCGGTGCCGTCCCAAAGCAATACGCCCATTTCATCCTGCGGACCGAGCGCTTCGAGCACGCCGACGGCGCAGTCGCGCGCGATCTGATTGCCGTTCATGAACTCCATCCCGTGCATGATCAACACCACGGCGCCCGGCGGCAGCACCTTCTTGCTGCTCAATTCCATATCCACCGGCAGCGTCGATTCCAACGGTGTGCCGCGGTAGCTGCCGGCCGCGAAAGCCTGGTCGCCGCCCACGCAGACCAGCCCGATGCCGAAATCACGCACGGCGCTCTCCAGAAGCTTCATCAGGTCGTTCCCCAGATCGCCCGCCGCGATGTTGCACAGAAAAATGCTGTCGTAGCTCTGCATCTCGGCGAGCGTGCCGGGAAACTTCGTGATATCCGCGAGGACCACCTCCAGGTTCGCCGAACGCATCGCGGCGGCCAGAGGCGCGTCCTTGTCCGGCTCGGACGAAACAATCAGAATGCGCGGGTCGCCGCGGACCGTGGTAAAGTTGATCGCGCGATTGTTCTGCGGGACCACGTCGCCTCCGGCCTCCAGCCGCACGTCGTAGCCGTAAAACCCCGGCTCGGTCAGCGTCTGCGGGAAACTGAACAGGTTTTTTCCCTGCTCCAGCCGGACTTTCTGTTCGCCCAGCAATTGGTCGTTCTGGAACAGGCGGATTGTTCCGTGTTGCGCCTGGTCCGCTTGCGCGAAGATTTTGACCTCGAAGGTCTGGCCTTTCTTGATATTGCCCGGCAACGAGAGTTTCTGGACCGAAATGTCACCGCCCCGACTCACTCCCAGTGGAACCACATCGATGGACACGCCCAACGATCTGGCCGACACCGCGGCCGCAAACGCGTCGCCGATGTTCTCATTGCCATCGGACAGAAGGACGAGCCGCTTCTGGCCGGTCTCGGGAAACGCGGCGGAGCCAAGCCGGATCGCCGACGCAATATCGCTTCGTTGCCCATCGACGACCGCGTAGATCTTGGTATCCGAACGCACGACCGATAGCGGCGAGGATTCGATGGCAGCCTCCGTTCCGAACACGAGCACGCCGACGTTGTCTTCCTTCTTCTTGCCCGCGGAAACCTTCGTGACGTACTCGCGCGCGGACTCCTGTTGTTGGGACGGAACGCTGTCCGAACGGTCGAGCAGGAAGAACACATTCATCCCTTCCTGCGGCCGTTTCCATTGCAGGCCGGCGATGGCCAGCACCAGCAGGAGGACGATGAGCAGCCGCAAG
>DATEKZ010000074.1:0-3658 GCA_035277185.1 Verrucomicrobiia bacterium | reverse complement strand
CGGACTTCATCACTGAAGCGGAAGCCGCCCAAGGCGAGATCAACCGGTGGGTGGCGCAAAAGACCAAAGACAAAATCCGAAATATACTGCCGCCCGGCAGCCTCACGGACCTCACACGGCTCGTCCTGGCCAACGCTGTTTACTTTAAGGGCGCCTGGGCGAAACCGTACGACAAAGCCGAGACGTCCAGTCAGCCATTTCACGTTTCGACTGCCCGCCGGACCGATGTCCCGCTCATGCACCACTTCGACAATGTCGGATACATGGAGGACGCTGATCTCCAGGCCGCGGAACTGCCCTATAAAGGCGGAATACTTTCCATGGTAATTGTGCTTCCGCGCCAGGCCGACGCCTGCGGCCATCTGGAAAGCCGACTGACCCCCGCGCTGCTCTCGCGCTCACTCAGCCAGATGAAACAGCAAAAAGTCGAAATCTTTCTGCCCAGGTTCAAGCTGGAGTCCAGCTTCATCCTCAACGATTCGCTGGCCAGGATGGGTATGCCGGACGCCTTCGGCCGAAAATCGGACTTCTCCGGAATGGACGGGACCAGGGTGCTCTATATTTCCAGCGTTTTCCACAAGGCATGGGGAGAGGTTAACGAGGAAGGCACCGAGGCGGCGGCCGCAACCGCCGCGGTGGTCGCGGCACGAGCCGAGATGAAGCCGCCGCCGCCCCCTCCCGTGTTCCGCGCCGATCATCCTTTTGTCTTTTTCATCCGCGACACGCGCTCCGGCAGCATCCTGTTTTTGGGGCGGCTGACGGACCCGTCCCAATGATCGTTGTGCGGTTGAAATCTGCCGGCTCCCCCCGATTCTGCAATTTCGATGACGAAAGGATGTCGACCCGAACGATTTTGGTTGCGGCTCGGTCGCGCTGTGTTAATCCGTCGGCGCAGATGATCCATCCGACGGCGATAATCCATCCCAGGGCGCAACTCCACACCAGCACCAGCGTCGGGCCCTGCGCGGTCATCGATGAACACGTGATGGTCGGGCCGAATTGCCGGATTGGACCGCACGTGCACCTGACGGGCCGCACGACGATCGGAGCTGACAATCGCTTTCACACGGGTTGCGTCATCGGTGACGCGCCGCAGGACCTGAGATACCGGGACGAACCGACGCGGCTGCGGATTGGCGACCAGAACGTCTTTCGCGAACATGTGACCGTGCATCGCGCGAGCCAGGAAACGGAAGATACCGTCATCGGATCGCAGAATTATCTGATGGCCCACAGTCACGTGGGCCATAACGCCCGTTTGGGAGACCGGGTCATCCTGGCCAACGGCGCTTTGCTGGGAGGCCACGTTATCGTGCAGGACGGCGCCTTCATTTCCGGGAATTGCCTGGTGCATCAGTTCGTGCGGGTCGGCACGCTGGCGTTGATGCGGGGCGGAGTGGCCATCAGCCTGGACCTGCCGCCCTACACCGTCGCGCGCGAGGTCAACGCGATTTGCGGGCTGAACACGGTCGGCTTGCGAAGGGCCGGATTCACGAGCGAGCAGCGGTTGGAACTGAAGCGGCTTTACCACGCGCTGTTTCGGAGCGGACAGAGGCTGAGCGCGGCGTTGGCCGCCGCGAGCCCGGAATTCACAAGCGAACACGCAAAGATTTTGATCAAGTTCGCTGCGGACAGCAAACGCGGCCTCTGCGCGGACATGGGAATCTCTGGCGGAGAGGATCTCGACGAGCCCGTCGGGGCCGGATAGCAGCTTGACATCGGGTTGGAACCGCTTAAACGAGTGCTGTCCAGACAGACGGCTTGTTTAAAGAGATTTCGGCGAGTCGAGGTTCCGCGGCCGTTACAGGACCGGCCGAGCTCGGAACCCGTGAAAGAATACCGATTAACAACGAAAGGAGAGAATTATGAAATCAATCATCCGAAAGACCCGTGTCGCCCACGTGTGTGGCACGCTGTTGGTGGCTTCGGCGCTCCCGGCCTGGGCCCAGGGGCCCTCGACCGGCTACTACGCCACCGTGGGTTCGAGCGCCTTTTACGTCAATGGAGGCGTCGGGCCGTCGCTGGCCGAGGACACGGAAGTCCAGGAGTTCTTCGGGCCGGTCTCCGGATCGGAAGTGAAATATGACACCGGCGTCCGGTTCAGCGTCGGGGGCGGCTATCAGATCAACGAGTGGCTCGGAGCGGGGTTCGAGACCGGGTTGATTTGGAACTCGGCGAAATCGGTGACCGGTTCGCCTGACGCCGACTTCACCGTTGGGCACGTTCCGTTCCTCGCCAACGTTGTTTTCCAGTGTCCGCGGACGGCGCCCGTGATTCCTTTCATCGGCCTGGGGGCGGGCTTCGCAGGCAGCACCATCGACATCGAGAGCTTTACGCTCGGCGGCACCACGGTGACGGGCACCGAGACCGACGTCGTTTATGCCCTTCAGGCGTTCGCCGGGATGCGTTATGAATTCACCGAGCAGTTGAGTGCGGGTGTGACCTACAAATACTTTCGTGCGGGAGAACCGGAATGGGAAGAATCGGACTTCAGTCTGTCCGGGCAGATCAAGTTTGGCCGAACGGAGACGCATTCACTCCTGGTGACCTTTAACTACAGATTTTGATCGGGCGCTCGCCCAACAAAAAGCCCCTTCCGGCTTACGGAAGGGGCTTTGTTCGTTCCAACAGGGTTAGAACTTGTAAATGACGTTTGCGGCCAGAGTAAGGGCGTTCTTGTCCGTTATCCCGTAAGGCCGATCCCCGTTGAAGCTGTGGTCCCAGCGGAATTCAGCCCGGCTGATCACGTTGGCCCAGAGCGCGTAGTCGGCGGTCAGCGTGAAGGCACCCAACTCATTCTGTTGGCCGGTGGGGCTGGCGAACCACGTGCCGTCCGACCCGGTCGTGTAGTCAACTCGCGCGTTGAGCTTCCACTTTTCCGAGGCCTGGAAGGAGCCGTAGCCCGCAATGGCGTACGCCCAGTTGCTGTCCGGCTGTCCAACGATACTCGCCGTGGTCGTCGTATTGGGCCCATTGAAGCGATAATCAAACGCGGCGCCGACAGACAACCCTTCGACCGGAGTCGCGATGCTGCCGCCCATGTAAGCATTCGCCGTGTCCCTCGTGCCGGCGGTTCCGCTGAAACCTTCAACGACACCCGCGTACCAGGCCGACCCCTTCAGGAAGCCCCAGCTCTCCGGAGCAGTAACGGTGATCGAGGCCATGTATGCTTTGTGGCTCTCGGCACGTGGTGAACGGGCATTGATCCCGGCGCTCCAGGTGTTCGCCACACCCAGGGAAACACTGACCGCATCGGTGAACTTGTAGCTTCCGAGCAACCCCGTGTGTTGCGTCGGCTCGAGCTGCCAGCCGAACGAACGACTGTAGTTCGGATTGAGGTAACTCTCGAAGGATTCGTAGCCGATGATCGTGTTGAACGTGCCGATCTTCCAGTCGATGCCGTTGCCGATTGGCGTTCTCAAAGCGACATACGCCTGCTTGACGCCGAAATCGGAGTTGTTGTTGGCCGTTGTACCATTGGCGACAGCTACGTTGTATCCAACCGCGTCGGGTCCGAATATCAGTTGCGCTGCGTACCCGGCTGCCCATTGGTCCTCTGAGAGAGGCTTCTCAATGGTAAGAGAAGCGACGTTCAGGTTGAAGCCGTCCAGCTTGCCGACGCCGTCGAAGGCGCGGCCGGGAAGCGCGGCGTTACCTC
>DATEKZ010000073.1:0-3410 GCA_035277185.1 Verrucomicrobiia bacterium | reverse complement strand
GTCGCCGACCCCGCCGTCATCGAGGGGGCCATTGCGGACGAGTTCGAATGGGCCGAGTCGTTGACGTCGCACTGGCGGACGAACACCGACCTCTCGGAGTTCAACCGCGCGGCCGTAACCAATGCGATGCCGGTGCCCTGGCCCGTGTTGACCCTCTCCCGCCGAGCGGCGGAGATCAGCCGCGAGACGGATGGGGCTTATGACATCACGGTTGGCCCGCTCGTGCGCCTCTGGGGCTTTGGCCCCGGCCCGCGGCGCAGTCAACCACCGACTGACAGTGAAATCGACGCGGTCCTTCCGGTGGTCGGCTGGCAAAAACTCGAGGTGCTTGATGGCCTGCTGCGGAAGCAACATCCCGCGCTGGAAGTGGACCTTTCGAGTATCGCCGTGGGGTGGGCCGTCGATCAGGTCGCCCAACTCCTCGAACGCCGCGGTTACACCAATTTCCTCGTGGAAGCCGGCGGTGAACTGCGCGCTCGCGGACGTTGGACCATCGCGATCGAACATCCACCGCGCACCTGCACGGTGACGAACGAATCCGTCGGAACCTCCGGCACCTATCGCCGGAACTTCCAGTCCGGCGGACGACAGTATTCGCACCTGATTGATCCGCGCACGGGCCGTCCGATCACGCATCGCACCGTCTCCGTCAGCGTGCGGCACGCCGACTGCGCGCAGGCCGATGCCTGGGCCGCCGCATTGAACGTATTGGGGGTCGAAGCCGGACTCCCACTGGCCGAACGCCTCAATCTGGCCGCGCAATTCGTATCGGAGCGAAACGGCGGCAAACTCGAAGTGCGGTCAAGCGCCGCCTGGACGACGAGAGAGGCCCTGCCCAGTGCAACTCCAGACGGAAAACGATAGGCGTTGTCACACGAATGTTGCCCCCGAACTTGAACGGCGCCAAATCATCCCGTGTCTGAATCATCATGTATTCGGAAGACCCTGTTGACCCGGCCGACTTGCAGGACTCTGCCATTCTCCTGGTGGAGGACGATGAAGCGGATATTCTGTTGTTGCGACGCGCATTTCGCAATGCGCGCATCGGCAATCCTCTGATGGAGGTGCGTGACGGACAGGCCGCCATTCAGTACCTGGCTGGAGATGGCGTGTATGCCGATCGCACGCGTTATCCAATTCCATTCCTGTTGCTGCTGGATCTCAGGCTCCCCAAGCTTTCCGGTTTCGAGGTACTCGAATGGATTCGCGAACAGCCGGAATTAGCCGGTTTGATTGTCGTTGTGCTCACGTCTTCCGTTCATGTCCCGGACGAGACCAGAGCACACGAACTGGGCGCCAACTCATATCTGGTAAAACCCGGGAATTTTGACGAACTGGTGGAACTGGTCAAAGGGATCAAAGGCCGATGGCTGGTGCTGCCCCTTCCCCAGGGGGATCCTGCGTCAACATCAACAGAGTCCCTCTAGTCATCTCGATAAGTTCATCCGTCCTCTTCGCCGTGACCGACGGGCAAAAAAAGGGCAGGTCTTTCGACCCGCCCTTGTTTGATTCAACAGCTATTTGTGGGGCCATCGGCTACTTCGGCTGGTAGTCCTTCCCTTGTTCCTTACCCACCTTCAGAGTGATCGCCTCGGTTTTGCCATCGAAGGTCACACGGCTCGTTCCATGCACTTCTTCACCCACTTTGAGGTCGGTCAGCTTGATCGCTTTGCCGTCCTTGGTGAGCTTCGTGGAGTCGGTGACATAGATCATGGAAGTCCCCACCGTAAACGTCTTGGCGGTGGTGTCCACGGCCTCGATTTTTCCGTTGAAGGGCTGTCCCTTTTCGATCTTTTCTGATGGTTGACCGCCTTCCTTTTCAGGAGCAGCCACCGCTGAGGTCGCCAAGCCAATGGCCAGCATAGCGCCCGTGATAACCAGACCGACTTTTGTTCTTTTCATAGTTATTCCTTTGCGTTGAGTCTTCTACTCGAGCAGTCCATTGGCAGGTTCAGTGCCAGCCGACTCGCGTTTCATCGGAACAGCCCGATTCCGCGCGAAGTGACCCTCTTATCCCTTGGCGAAATGAACCGACGACTCGCGTGAATGGCACATTGCAAGAATCTGAAGCGGCACGAGTTGCAAGTTGCATGGGAATCCGCTGGGATCAGTAAGTCCTGGTGACGCGTTCGAATCGGAGCAGAGCGAGACGGCTCGACCCGCGCAGGCACGCCTTCACGAACGGCGCGCTGAATTCAGCAGTTCCTGCATCGAGACCTCCAACACCCCCGTGACGGTATCCGCGGCGCCGTAATAGATCAGCGCGGTGCCGTCGCGAATCACGATGCCGGTCGGAAACACGACGTTCGGCACGTATCCTTCGCGCTCGAATGCCGTCTCCGGCACGAAGATGGGGCCACTCGCGCCCAGGATGCGTCGAGGATTCTCCAGATCGAGCAGCAAAACACCGGCGGAATAAATCCCGATGCCGGCGTCGCCCGCACCCTGGTTGTTGCCGTGATACATTTCAAGCCAGCCCTCGCCCGTCCGCACGGGCGGTGTGCCTGCGCCCACGCGCCCAACGTCCCACTGGCCCGTGCCACCGAAAAAATATTCGTGTCCTCCCCACTGCGTCAGGTCTGGCGACGTCGCGATCCACATCTCCGGCTTCGTAAACGCCGCGGAACCGGCGGGTCGATGCAACGCGTGGTAGCGTCCGCCAATCTTCTCCGGGAACAACACCACATCCTTGTTCTCGGGAGGAAAAATGATGCCATGACGTTGGAACGATTCAAAATCGCGCGTCGAAGCCAGCGCCGTCGCCACGCCATGACGCGAGACCGCCACGTAAGTGATGTAAAACGTGTCTCCGATGCGCGTGATGCGCGGGTCTTCCACGCCGTATTCCTCGTATTCGGTCGCCGGCTCCAGCCGGGCGCCGTCGAGAGAATCGATCGACCGGCCGTCGCGGCTGCGCACGACGCGAAGATGCGAAATGAAGTTGAGCCGCACGATTCCGCTTTGCTTGTGCCTGACGACCCGCACATCCACGGGCGGCGTTTCCTCTTCGCGAACCCAATCGACCGCAAGCCGCTTCGCCGCCGCGTCCGAGCGCGGCAACGCCACGAATCCAGTTCGCCGCTCCGCCGGCCGCTCGGCAACACGCACCAGCAGCACAATGCCCGCCTCCGTGGCCACAGCGCCCGGATTGAATGCACCTATGACTTCCAGATCATCGCGCGACGGCGGAAAATCCATGGGCCGTAGCAAGCACGCATTGAACAGACGGCGAATCGTCTTCATGATTTACATTCTCCGATTCTGATGGGCTGGGCACGAGCGGCTCGGCAGAGCGCAGGCGTGTCTTCAAAGTGCGGGGCGCGGTTCTGCGAGCCGCAGCCACGTCCGAATTCCGAGGCGCCTCATATCATTCACGCGTGTACTGACTGGCAAAGCCGCTGCGAGTCACA
>DATEKZ010000072.1:0-10025 GCA_035277185.1 Verrucomicrobiia bacterium | reverse complement strand
AAGAACTCGATCGCAAACAGGAACAACTGAACGAAGAACTCGAGCGACAGCAGGAAGAGCTGAACGAGGAGCAGGAAAGCGACGCGCAGTTGGACACGCCGGAGCTCGATCCAAATTCGAAGGGAGCTGCTCGCCAATGATTGGTGTTCGGTAACCAGCGGGGCGAGGCCTGAAAGAGCGTTTCAGGCCCTCCCCGGCTCAAGATTCGCCACCTGTTGTTTTCGGATTCGGTTCGATCGGCGCTTGCCTCTTTTGCCGATACCGAATGAATCCGGCTTGTTATGAAAACCACTACGCCAAAGTCGAGTCCCGAGACCGAGAGCATCGTGCCGGCCGTTCATCTGGAATTCATTCAGAATCACCTCCAGAACCCGAGTCCGGCTGGCCTCGAATCCGTCGAGCAATATCATCGTTCGTTGTTTCTCCATCACCATGCGGTCGAATGGGAAAAGCACCGGCAGCAAGCCCGAATTCATGAGGACCGGATTGCCTTTCTCGAAGACCAACTGAAAAACACCGACCTCGGGTTAAGCGCGCGGACCAGGCTCGTGCCCGTCACTGTTGATGGACAGGAAGACACCAGGCCGAGCTGTCCCTGGAACAGTTGGGACGTTCTCATGTTTGGGGCGTGCTGCCTGGGGATTGTTTGCCTCATTACGTTCGGCATCTGGAACATTTCGTTCAATCTGCTCGAGTCCGGTCTGATCACGTTCCGTGACAACCCGGTGCGGTCTTATCTTTGGGCGGCGTTGTTGCCCGTGGGCGCGTTGGCCGTGAAGATCGGCTGGGATTTACTTCAGGATCGCAGGCGACGGGATGTTTACTTATGGACCTGCCTGTTGTTGGGAATGGTTGGGGTGCTCGTCTGGGCGGGCGCGTATGCGTGTGTTTATCCGACTTTGTCCAAGGGCTTCGGGGAACATATTGCGTCGCTCACGGTTTTCGACAACCCGTCGTCGGCTGCGGGATTGAACTTCGCCGGCGCGAAGTGGCTTGATGTCATCACCGTCGCCAGCCAGGCCGTTGCCGAGATTTTTCTCTCCGCCGTGATGGGAATGTATCTCACCACCTTATACGCGCGGCACCGCCCGGTGCGACTGGCCTACGATCCGACCTTCGCCCAATTGAGCCAGGAACGGAAAAGTTTGGAGGCCAGCATCGCGCGTGAGCGATTGGGCCTGGGAGAAGCCAGCGGAAATCTGTTGCGATTGGACAATCAACTGTCTGCTTTGATCGCATACGGCGCGTCCGTCTTTCACCGGGAGACGGCGCAGCGGCAGGACCAGGCTGAAAAACGGCAGATGATTTTGGATCAGTTGTCCGAGCACCTCCGCAGCCACCTCGACACCGTCGAAGCGGGCAACCGTTTGACGCCCTCGGCGTCCATTTCCCGCCGAAACAATGGCGATTAGTCTGACCCAACTTCGACAACGGATCAGCATGAATACAAGAATCTGTTCACCTGTCGCGTACGTGTTTGGCGCGCCGTTAACGTCCGTAGAGGACGGCATCTTGCCGCCCGGACCCAAGGTGCGCAATGGAACTGGAACTGACCTTTCCGATCACACGCCCATTCCGCCGGGCAGGATGCCTGCCGCTACGCGAAACACTTACCCTGTCGCAGGAAGGAATGCGGGTAGGCTGAAGTCGCTGGCCGTCGGTGTGTATCTCTGCGCCCTGAGCTTTTCCCCGCCGAATGCCGGCGCTGCCAGCCAAGGCATGAGTAGCGAATCCGCGTCGAGATTCATCATCGGAATTTCACCGTTCCTGGACAAAGCGGTCAAAGATGAAGTGTATCGGGGCATCGTTCGGCTCGTTGTGGAAGACCTGCCCCTCAATAGAGCGTTGACCATCTATGACGCTTTCGAACTAAAAACCATCGCGCAGTTCTCGGTCCCCGATGCACGGGCCTTCAATAGTCCGAAGACGCGCGCCAACCAGTTCGCTCCCGCGATCCGAGAGCTGAAGTTGTTCCTCGCGCAGGTACACCAAAAGCCGACGAATTCACATTCAGGTTTCGAAGCGGCGATTCGGTTGCCCCAGTTCCTGGATTTGCTGGCCGGAACCACGACGACGGACGCCAAACCTTCTGTTTTGCTCATTGGCAGTCCCTTGTACCAGGATGCGAAAGAACCGGCCTTCTCGATGGTGGACGGTTATTTTCCCTCGGATGGGCATTTGCAGGCATCCCGCGAAAAATCCGTCTATGGATTCTCGGGCGATACAACAGCGGCTCCGCCGTTGAGCCTTCACTGGCTTTATTTTGGGGATCCGTGGGTAAGCGATTTGCACAAAGAAAAGATCACGCGATTCTGGACTCTCTACCTGGAGCGACGCGGAGGGGAGTTGGCGGCTTTCACCGGCGACCTGCCCATTGCCCTGCAATCTTTTCGACAACCACGCGCGGCAGATGCGACATCTCCAAAACATTGGACCGTTGATACCGCGCAACGGAAAATTGAGATGCTGCGGGTCAGCCGCGGGGTGACCGTGGCGGATTGGCTCACGCGCGACACCTTGCCGGCCGGCGTGCAAACGCCGCCTTCCACCATGGTCGGCCCGATGAAAATCGGCATTCGCTGGAAGGAACGAATCGACCTCGATCTCTATGCAACTCCCCGTCCGGGCGCGGAGACTTTGTATTTCGAGCACGTCCGCTCACCGGAAGGATATTATTACAAGGACCACCGGTCGTCTCCAGGGAGGGAGTACGAATTTATCGAGTTTGAATCTTCCGTGGATGTTCGCGAAGTTGAAGCGTTCATCAACTTTTACAAAGGTTCCTGTCCGGGCGGTGCGCGCGGTGAAGTGCGGATAGAATTCGACGGCAGGATTTACGGCCTTCCATTCTTCATACCTGCGGAACAAGGAAATCTGGGTCGCTCAGGCGCGGCGCAAGAGGAGTTTTGGACCCCGATTCCCATCCAGAAGGCGCTCAAGTTGGTTCAAACGCCAATCGCAGCCGGCAGAACCGATTAAAGTTGGTGCCGACGCAGAGGTCGAACTGCCAGACTGGAGGCTTTCGTGAACATGCGCAAACCTGCATCGTGACACCATGAACACACACGATCTTGCACCTTGGCTAGGGCGAGGGGACGCTGGAGGCAAACAGGGTTTCCTTGCACGGGGTCTCCACAGTGCGCCGGACGAACCGCAGCGGCGTCGGTGCATGAATGAGAAGGGAATTTCGAGCAGAACCGTGCTCCTACGTCTGCAAAGCCTGACGCTCTCTGTGGGGTGGATTCAGTGCTTGATTAGTATGGTGCCGACGGAGGGGGTCGAACCCACACGGCTTTAAAGGCCACTGGATTTTGAGTCCAGCGCGTCTGCCAATTCCGCCACGTCGGCAACAAGAGCGAGGGAATATAGAATCGCCCCCCGCGAAGTAAACCAGATTATTCGGATTCCAACGCCTTCGGCCGGCCAAAGATCAGCGATGCAATGACCGCCTGCCGGACGGTGTGGGGATTGCGCACCAGGGAAATGGCCCGGACGGCATCGGGCGAAGCGGATTCGCGTCGGGCGGTCGAGGTTTCGACGCGACGGCGCCCGGTGCGTTCGTCGATCTGTCGTAAGTGGTCTGCGACACTCTCGTGGAGTTGGCTGGCCCTTTCGTATGCGGCTCTGGAGAGATCGAGCTTCGTCAAGCGCATCGGAAGTTCTTCTTCCTCGGGTTCCAGGGGTGGCCTCGCGACCGGGATTGGCACCGGTGCGGGCATGGTGCGTTGAACGATCGGCGGTGGAGCTGGCGCAACAAAGGGACGCGGCGTTGAAACAGGCGGCGGCGCGGGAACATGACGTGGCGGCGGCGCAGTGGGTGGCGGTGTCGGAGCGGGAGCTTCGCCGAGGAGGCGGCGAAGTTCGGCTTCCCAATCGCCGGCCTTCGGGAGCGGCGCGGTCGGGCGTGAAGGACGGTCAGGCGATCCGTGAGGCTGTTCCTGGCCAGGCCACTCATCGGCGTCCGGTTGCCGGCCCTTCTTCTTCAGCCATTCAAAGATGGCCGAGCCGATGGCGATGGCCACGAAAATCCAAAACGCGTCGAAAGCCGCGAACATCGTGGCCGGCGCAGCGGTGGCCGCAGGGTCAACGAGTCCGAGGGCGTTGTGCATCGGAATTGTCACGCGGGCGGCTTCGATGAAGTTCCGCTGCCCGCCGGTCCGCTGCCGCCAGCGATACTGTCGCGCATGCCGGTGTCGGCCTGGATATTTTTCATGCGGTAATAGTCCATCACACCCAGATTGCCGCTGCGAAAGGCCTCGGCCATGGCCAGGGGCACCTGCGCCTCGGCTTCGACGACGCGGGCGCGCATTTCGGCCACGCGGGCAATCATCTCCTGCTCCTGAGCCACGGCGGCGGCGCGGCGAACTTCGGCCTGCGCCTGGGCAATGAGCTTGTTCGCCTCGGCCTGCTCGGCCTGAAGTTTGGCGCCGACGTTTTCACCCACGTCCACATCAGCGATATCGATCGAAAGGATCTCGAACGCCGTGTTGCTGTCGAGGGCCTTGTCGAGCACGGTCTTCGAGATGCGGTCCGGATTTTCAAGCACCACCTTGTAACTGTCCGACGAGCCGATCGTGGTGACGATGCCTTCGCCAACGCGGGCGATGATGGTTTCCTCTGTGGCGCCGCCGACGAACCGCTCGAGGTTGGTGCGCACCGTCACGCGAGCCTTGGCCTTCACGACGATGCCGTCCTTGGCGACACCGTCAATGGTGGCGCGACCGGAGGCGGGGGCCGGGCAGTCGATGACCTTGGGGTTGACGGAGGTCTTCACGGCTTCGAGGACGGTCTTGCCAGTGCCTTTGGTGGCGAGATCGATGGCGCAGGCACGGTCGAAGTCGAGGCGAATACCGGCCTTTTGCGCCGCGATGAGGGCCTGGACCACCATTTCAATGTTGCCGCCGGCCAGATAATGAGTGGACAGGTCATCGATCGAGATATCGAGACCCGACTTCACCGCGGTGATGCGTGTGTCCACGACCATGCCGACGGGAAGCGTGCGCAAGCGCAAGGCGATCAGTTCGGTGTAAGAGACGCGCGCGCCGGAAAACAGGGCGCGAATCCAGATGCTGAAAAAGTTGATCAGGACCACCAGAACAATCAGGGCGAGCACAGCCACGAGGCCGTAGGCGGCAATCTTCATGGCTTCGGGGATTTGCGCGAATTGAGGGATGATATTTTGCATAGTGTGTTCGGTAGTTTGCTGAATCAGACGGCGCGCACAATGACGCGCATGCCTTCCACGGCGACGACTTTGACGGACGCGCCACGCTCGACGAGAGGGCCTTCGGTGACGACATCCACGCGTTTTCCGTCGATGATAGCGGTTCCTGACGGTCGCAACGTGGTCAGAGCGGTTCCGGTTTGATCCAGGAGTTCAGGTCTCTCGGTGCCGATATCGCCGACTGTTTTTTGAGAAATGAACACCCGCGCGATACGGCTTTCCGGGAAGAATTTCATCCAGCACAAGGTGCCGGCGATCAATCCGCTCACGACCAGCACGAGGACGAGATTACCCGTTCGCGCGTCAAACCGCATATAGGCGAGCGCGACGCCGGCGATCAGACAACCAAATCCGATGAGGCCGGCGATCATTCCGGGCAGGACCGTTTCCAGCAGAAGCAAGGCAGCCCCGACGAGGATAAGCGTGACGACGGTTGCCATGGCCGAATAGTAGGTTAAGAGGGTTTGGCTGCAAGTGGAATTGGCCCGATGACAGGGTGCGCGCCTTCGAAACCGCCTTAGAACACTCACCCCTCAATCCCTCTCCCCGTTGAAGGGAGAGGGAAGTCCGCAGCGCGCATCTGTTTCCCGTCTCCTGCGGCTATGGTTTTACAAAAAATGCTCCCGTCTAGCTAGAGCGAAAGCGGCTGCCGCTTGGATTGCCGCAACTCTTGTTGTTGCTTCAGGAGTGCGACCCGGTCCGTCTCGGCGAGGCCGGATTGATTCATGCGGCGTGCGATTTCCGCGAGCTGGTGATCGATGAACTGGTCCCGCAGTCGTTTTGCGATGTCGGCAAGCTGCTGACCGCGATTGGGGATCTCGCGCTGGTCGGAAACGGCTTCAGTCAGGAGACTGCGAGCGTCGGGGCTGGTCAGTTCGGAGAGCAGATCGGTTATCCGGGGGCGTCGTCCGTCGGTCGAGCGGGTCAGACGGGCAGAAGTGATCTGGCGAACGACGGGATGCCGGACCCAGCTCAAGTCAAGGTTGGCGGCAGCCCAATCCAGCAATTCGTCATCGACCAGCAGCAGTTTCAACAGCCAGAATTCCGGCGCCGAAGGCCGGACGGCAGCGCCTTCGTCGGCGGTCTCCCCGGATTCGGTCGAACCGGGTTCCGATTTCCTGGCAGCGCGCGCTTTTTTAAATTCCGCCCGCACGGAATCCACCGCCACGGAGAGTCGTTGCGCCGTCTTCTGCGCGTACGTATCAAGAAGAACGGCGTTTGCGGTCTTGTGCAGCGCCTCGGCCATGCTCCGCACGACCGTGACCCGGCCCTTGTCCTGGCCCGCGTCATTGGTGGAGCAGAGATGTTGCAGATAAAAATCGAAAAACCCTTCGGCACGGTCGATCAACTGTTGAAACGACGCGCCACCAAACTCCTTCGTGTAGCTGTCCGGATCGTGAGGCGCGGGAACCGTCGCGACACGGACGGCCAGGCCCGAGGCCAACAGATCGTCCAGCGCGCGGATCGCCGCGTTCCGGCCGGCCGGGTCGGAGTCAAAGCAGAGCACGACCTCGTCCACGTATCGTTTCAAGATGCGCGCGTGCTCGGCGGTCAAGGCCGTGCCCTGTGGCGCGACGATGTTGTGAACGCCGGCCATGTAACACGCGATCAAATCGAGCTGACCTTCGCACACCACGGCGAAGCCCGCGTCGAGCAGAGCGCGCCTGGACTTGTCCAGACCGAAGAAGACCTTGCCTTTGGTGAAGATGGGCGTCTCCGGGGAGTTGACGTACTTGGCCGTCTTGTCGTCCCCGGTCAGCACGCGGCCACTGAACCCGATGATGCGTCCCTGCTCGTCGCCGATCGGAAAAATCAATCGGCCGCGAAACCGGTCGTAGAAATGATCCGTTCCCTCCTTGCGCAGGATCAGGCCGGCCTGCTCGACGACGGGGAGTTCATAGTCTTTGCTTTTGGCCCAATTCACCGTGTCGTCCCAGGCGTCGGGCGCGTATCCGAGACGGAAGAGCTTCGCCGCCTCGTCGGAGACGCCGCGCAGCTTCAGATAATCGCGTGCGACCTGTCCGGCGGCATCGTTGACGAGGGCCGTCTGCCAGCGTTGCGTGATGGCTTCATGGATCTGCAACAGGGTTTCTTTGAGATAGCGGCGCTCCTGCTGCGCCGGGTCGTTCGTCATCTCCAGCGGGATGCGGGCGCGTTCGGCGAGGCGCCGGACGGCTTCGGTGAAACCGATGCCCTCATACTCCTGAACGAACGCGAACACGTCGCCGCCTTTGTGACAGCCGAAACAATGAAAGATCTGGCGTTGCGGATTGACGTTGAAGCTCGGAGTTTTCTCTTTGTGGAACGGACACAGCGCGACGAAATTCGCGCCGGCGCGTTTCAAAGGAAGGTACGAGCCGACGATGTCAACGATGTCGCTGGCGGCACGGACCTGTTCAAGCGTCGAGGAAGAAAACAATCCGGCCATGGGCGAAGACACCCCCAAACACTTCCGGGGTTACTTTCTGATCACGTCTTCGACTTCGCGCTTCCTGGCCTGGCCGATATTCTCCCGGGAAACGCCGGAGCCGGCGGAGGGGTCAACGTTGATGAGCTGGGCCGAGAGATAGTCTTTCACCAGCTTGCCGGTGAACGATTCCCTGAAAACCGATCTTTGGATCGAGCCGAAGGGCGGGAAGTAAACGCTTCCCAGATTGTCATTCTGATACTTGACCTGCGCCGCCAGCTGGGCGTCGGTGACCGGCTTGGCGTTGAGCAGGGCCAAAGCGAAGAGGGTGATGCACGCAAAGCGGATTCCGCCCGCCGCCATGCCGAGGTAGTATTCGAAGTTTCCGAACACGTCGCTTCCGACCAGCTTTTCGCCGGCCATGCGTTTGACGATCACGAATATCAGTTTGATCAGGCCGGCGGTCAGCAGATAGGCCATGACAAACATGCTCAGGGGGCTGAAGCCGGTAATATCGGCGAGCGCTCGCCCGAAGGGGTCGCACGCCAGCGCCGAAGCGAAGATGATCAGCAACCACTGAATGACGTCCAGCAGTTCCGACGACATGCCGCGTTTGCGCCCGACAAATACGCCCACGCCCACCATCACCAGCGCGACCAGGTCGAACCAATTCACACCTAGAGCTGCGTTCATAAATTCTTAGACTTCCGCACGGTTAACGTGATTAGCAACTTCTGCGCCCGCTGGCTAGCCCCAAATGGCCGACCAACCCGACGGTGTGTCTAACGGTTGCCTTCGAGCCAAAAACGGATGGCCGTGGCCTGAGGATGTTGGGGTTCCAGTTCCAGTACCTGGACGTAGTGAGCGCGGGCCCTCGCCGGTTCGCCCAACTGTTGGGCATAGAGGTTCGCCGCAGTGAAATGGGCGCGCGCCTCCGCAGGATTGTCGGTCAGGAGCTTCTCAAGCTCGTTGGCGGCGTCGCGTGGGTAGTTGCCCTTCTGCAGCGCCACGGCAAAATTGAACCGGGCCTTAACGGAAATGGGGTTGAGCGCCAGGGCATGCTCGTAGGCGTCCAGGGCCTGGGCCAGGTCTCCGGCTTCAAAGGTGGCCACTCCAAGGTTGTAATGTGCCTCAAAAAGAGACGGGTCTGCCCTGATTGCTTTCCGGTACGCCTCCCTGGCGTCGGTCAACCGGTTCCGTTGTTGGGCCTGGACCCCCTCAGCCACCAGCCGCTCGGCCTCTCCGCGGTTACCCGGACCAGCCGCGGCAGGCGACCGGTATTTGTAACGGGGTGAAGCCGAAATACTCTCTCTGCGCTCTTCTGGCACGCGTGCTGTGGAGGGTCGGTCCGTCGCACGGAACCAGTTCTTTGGATTGAGGCGGGTGACGAGGGCAGGCTTCTCATTGGTGGGTCGGGCCGCGGATGAATTCGTCAGTGGCTTCGTCGGCGACGGGCCGGAATCGCCAGAGGGTCCCGAGCCATTCTTTGACGACACCGTTTCGGTCCGCTGGCTGGCCGGAGGGATCGAGGCTGGGACATCGCGCACGGGTTTGACCGGCTCTTCGCTGTCCAGTCGCACCAGTTCGACATTCTTTTGCGGCGCCGTCGGAGCGCTCTCGATTCTATTGGGTGCGGCGGCGTTCGATGCCACGGTGCGAGCCGGCGGCGCGGAGGTGGCAGGCGCCACGCGCGGTGGCACTAATACGGTGGGCGCGGAGGTCGGAGCGGAGATCTTGCCGTTCTGGGCTGCCAGAGGAGACGTGTTCGTTGTCATCGGCGGCTCGGTCTGCCGGATCGGCGAGGCAAGTTGCGGCGGAGGGTTGGTTGCGCCGGAGATGGCCGGCCGAACCCGCGGAGAAAGTTCGGATTCAAGCTGGCTGACAATCAATCGTACCTCGGCCTGTCCGGGCGGCGCGGGTTTCAGGGCGAGGTACTCGCGATACCTTTGCAGGGCGAAGGCGCGGTTGTTGAGGTGCTGCTGCGAGACGATGGCGGCGTTGAGCAGTGCCGGCGGATAATCCGGTTGCTGCCGCAGGGCCGCGCAGAATTGTTGCCAGGCGTCCTGGTAGCGGCGACGTTGCATCTGCACCAGCCCTAATCCGTTTACCGCCTCCGCCGACCGCGAATTCAGCCGGATCGCCTGATGGAAGTTCTTTTCTGCGGCGTCGAGTTGCCGCGCGCGCAACTGGGCCGTGCCCAGTTTCAACCAGCCATCCGACGAGCCGGGCTGCAACCCCGTGAAGGTGGTCAGCTCGGTCACGGCCGCCGGAAGATTGTTTTCCTCCAGGTAAAGCGCGCCGAGATTGAAGCGCGCGGCCACGAGATTACGATCGAGCGCGAGCGCCTGCTGGTAGGCCCTGACCGCGTCATCCGACCGTCCGGCGTGATGGTAG
>DATEKZ010000071.1:0-4616 GCA_035277185.1 Verrucomicrobiia bacterium | reverse complement strand
GCCAGGCCGGACGGGCGCAAGCATCAGCGAAATGGCGCAACACATCCCGACGCGTGCAGCCAAATGATTCACCCACCTTTGTCGTCGGCAATTCACCGATCGGTCGAGTGACGGCGTGTCCTTCGTTGAGAGAGCGTTTCTCATGGTCGAGCAAAGCTACCTCTCGCCATCAGCTTCCGCAAAAACAAATCGATTCGATTCTCATGGAAATCCGGTGGTATTGAGAGGCGGCGGGTTGTAGTATGCGGCCATGACCCCGCCGACGATCCGCCTGGCTTCAAGGCTGCAAACGCGCCCGTCCTTCGAGGCGGTCCGTGGCGCGTTTACATTGATCGAACTGCTGGTTGTCATCGCCATTATCGCTATTCTGGCCGGCCTGTTGTTGCCCGCTCTGGCCAAAGCAAAACAGAAGGCCTACGGCATTGCCTGCATGAGCAATCTGAAACAGCTCAACACGGCCTGGTGGATGTATGCGGACGATCACAACGAAAAGCTGGCGGCTCAAATCTCCTGGGTGACCGGGTGGTTGGATTTTAACGGCAGCAACCCGGATAACACCAACATCCAACTCCTCCTCAATCCCAGGTTCGCCACGCTCGCGCCTTACACACAGTTGCCGGGCATCTACAAATGTCCGGCCGATCGAAGCACCGTCAGGACCGCCGGCGGACGTGTCCCGCGCGTCCGCAGTGTGGCGATGAATGTCGCGCTGGGGGATGACCGGCAGTCGGACAGTTATTATCGGTCCTGGCTGGGCGCACCGCCTTATCGGATCTACAGGAAGCGCACCGACATCACCGATCCGGCGCCGAGCCTGATGTGGGTATTCGTCGATGAGCATCCCGACAGCATCAACAACAGCGACATGGCCGTGAAATGTGACGCGCGAGGCGCGGCAGCGCAGTTTATCGACTTTCCGGCGAGCTACCACAACGGCGCGTGCGGATTTTCATTTGCCGATGGCCACGCGGAGATCAGGAAGTGGATCGATGCGCGGACCAGACTTCCGATCAGATATACCGGCAGTATCAGCAGCCGGGCCTCCCCCAACAACCCGGACATTGCCTGGATGCAGGAACGCACATCGAGCCGGCGCCAATGAACGCCCGGAGACGTCCATGCGTCATTTTGCAGACGAATTGTCCATAGAGGCTCAGTCCTCGGGACGTTCGCCGCTCGGCGCCATCTTCACCAGTTTCGGATCGAACTGGCCCAGGACCTTGACCAGGTCCTGTTGCGCCGCCATCACTTCGCGGATGTTCTTGTATGCCATCGGCACTTCATCGAGGCCGGCGGAAAGCAATGTCACGCCGCGCTCGCGAAGGAAACGGTTGACGTCTTTCCAATTGAACTTCTCGTTCGCAGCCTTGCGGCTCATCACCCGACCCGCGCCGTGCGACGCCGAGTTGAGTGACTCCGCGTTGCCTCTTCCGCGTACGACAAAGCCCGGTGACGCCATCGAACCGGGAATGATTCCCAGCACGCCTTCCCCGGCGGGCGTCGCCCCTTTGCGATGCACGATCACCTCGCGCTCGACGCCGCCAATCACATACCGTTCTTTCCATGCGAAGTTGTGATGGTTTTCCAGATCGAGCAACACCCCGGCGCCGAGATGTCGTGTGATGTGTTTGTGGATGCACGCGTGATTCGCCGCCGCGTAGCGTCCCATCAACCCCATCGCCGCCCAGTATTCCTGCCCCTCGTGCGAATCCAAGGACAGCCATGCCAGCCGCTTCAACTCCTTCGGCAAATCTTTAAACTGCGCGAACGCCAGCTTCGAGTAGTGATCGCACACGGCAGCCCCCGTGCCGCGACTGCCGCTGTGACTGAGCAGCGCCACGTAAGTTCCCGACGGCAGGGACGCAACCGTCCCCGCCGGCGACGCGCCAGCCGGGATGATGGGCTCGTGCGCGGTGAACGTCCCGAACTCGACGAAATGATTCCCGCTGCCGCTGGTGCCGAGCTGTGCCCAGGCGCGGTCCTTGTTGTCTTTCGTGATCGGACTGATCGACCAGTCTGCGTCCATCACGTCGTGTTCGCGGCGCTGTTGGAACGTCGCGCCGACGCCGAAGCGCGTCTCCGTTTCGATGGCGCGCGTCAGCCGAGGCTGCCGCCGGTCGAGGTCGTTCACCCGGATGTCCAACACAGTCATCTTCATGCGGCAGGCGATATCGACGCCGACGGCATAGGGAATGACGGCGTTCTCCGTGGCCAGCACGCCGCCGATGGGCAACCCGTAGCCGACATGGGCGTCGGGCATCAGCGCGCCCGCCACCGACACGGGCAGCAGACACGCCTTCTCCATCTGCATCACCGCCTCCTGCTCCAGTCCATCGCCCCACTGGCGATACTTCACCGGTTCGGCGCGGGGCGGTGGCGCCGCATTGAGCAACGCCCTGGCGAACTCGCGGCGCAACGGGTCGTCCGCGAAAGCCGACGGATTAGCGATGATGGCGGAAACTTCCTCCTTCAGCCGGGTCTTGTCGCCACCCGCGAGCAGGAACCTGGAAACAAAATCCGTCGCCCGGCGCGTCGGTTCCCCGAGCGGCACGCCAAGCCGGATCAGATCTTTGCTGTTCATAGCTGAGAACAAAATCGGTTACTTCGCTCGTTTGTTTGTGTTTTCTTTTTATCGCCTTGACTCCCCAAGGTGAATTCATAAAGTCCTGATCGTTCCGGGACCGCTTAACAAGACAGCTTTATTGTCTAGTGGTCCCTCGGGTAAGGGTTGGTTCGCGCAATGGGGTGAACACCGGATGTCCGAATGGGGCAAAAGCCGTATTCACTTTCCTGATTCGCCTATTCAGACTCTGGCGCATATCGCCCTTGCCGCTCGTTGGTTGTCATTGGGATGGGCCGGTAGTTAATAAGGTTGATTAGGGATTGTTATGAGGCTGTGGGGCGTTGCTGACATTGTGAGGACTTACTCTGCGACACGTTCGTCCGAATCCAGGGGCCTGCGAGGAGCGGCACGGTCGCGGAGGATCATTCTTTCTTTTCTTTGAATTTATGAAGCTGCATCTACTGATCTATTATCAATTGAAGCCCTATGTGCCTTTGCGTTTGCGCATGGCCCTTCGGCACATGCACGCGCGCAATCTCCGCAAGAGAACCACGCATATCTGGCCCATCGACGAACGGTCGGGAACCAAGCCGGACGGCTGGTTGGGATGGCCCGGAGGAAAGGAATTCGCCCTGGTGTTGACTCACGACGTGGACTCTCAAGACGGGGTCCGAAAATGTCGGGCGCTTGCGGAATCAGAAATCCGTTTGGGTTTTCGGTCATCCTTTAATTTCGTTCCGGAGGGATACGACACTCCAAAGGGGCTGCGGGCTTCCCTGGAAAAAGCCGGATTCGAAATCGGAGTTCATGGTCTCAAGCACGATGGCAAGCTTTATCAATCCCGAAAGGTCTTTCGAAAAAAGGCGGCGAGAATCAATCACTACCTGGACCGATGGAATGCCGTGGGATTCCGATCCCCTCTCATGCACCATAACCTGGAGTGGATTCACGAACTGAACCTTCAGTATGATGCGTCCACGTTTGATACCGACCCCTTTGAGCCGCAGCCGACCGGTGTTGGAACGATTTTTCCATTCTGGAAACCCGATCATAACGGGGGTGGATACGTGGAACTCCCTTATACCCTGCCGCAGGATTCCACCTTGTTCCTGGTCTTCCGCGAAAAGACGATCAACATTTGGAAGGAGAAACTGAGTTGGATTGCGGCCCAGGGAGGCATGGCGCTGCTTAATGTGCATCCGGATTATACGGCTTTCTCCAAAGCGGATGCCCGCCGATATACCTATCCCGCGTCCTTCTATGAGGAGTTTCTAAGTCACGTGAAGGAGAAATACGCCGGACAATACTGGCATGCCTTGCCGAGAGATGTTGCGAAATTCATAGCGCCTGCGGAGGCACAGAGACCGAGGCCTCCTGTGTCCCATATGGCGACGTCGGACAGGTTCTGCAGGGTGTGACGCGGAGAGGCGAAACAGTTCACGGCAACTTCCGACTCGGTTTCTGTTAGCGGAGCGCGGCTCTGCGAGCCGCAGCAACGTCCGAAGTCCGAGGCGCGTCAATCATTCCATGCGCCGACTGGCTGGCGAAGCTGCTGCGAATCACAGACTCGCGCTCCGGCCCAGGACAATCGTGCGATCTTGAAAACACGCCTTGACCTCTGCAAGGACTCTGCAAGGCGGGAGGAGTTGGGGGCGCTTTACAAGGGGGCGGATCCCAACTACGATTCATTTCATGAACTTTGACAATCCGGCGGTGCTGGCCCTTGCGAGCCTGACTGTTCTCGCGGCCATCGCGGGAATTGTTTCCCGCTACTTCTCTCCCGAAGCGCGACTCGGACGCCGGCGTCGCCGTAACAATTATCGCGTTGTCAGTAAAGCCAGGCGGCCGGTGGTGACATTGAATGCCCGCGTAAAGAAATGATCGCGATGGTGAGGCGATCTCGGCGGCTTCCGCAAGGGCGGGAAATGGTGAAGGCGGCGGGAATCTCTTCAGACCCTCCGCGATTGTCGCGACTGTTCCAAGGCCTGCTTCGTTCTCCTTCGTGCCGGTTTCCTGGATCGGTCTGGCTTTCGTGGCGTAACGGGAATGATGA
>DATEKZ010000070.1:0-5504 GCA_035277185.1 Verrucomicrobiia bacterium | reverse complement strand
GATCAATGAGCCGGATGGCTCACTCCGGCGCTCCACCAATGACTCTTTGGTCAGGAGTCGTTCCATGCGATCGATCACTTCTTCCACGCTGGCGGGTTTGGCGATGAACGGAAAGCTCCCGACAATGCCATCGTGTTCCTCCACCCATTTTCTGCCCACGGCTGCGCTCAGGAAAATAATGGGCGTTGTTTTCAGATCGTCGTCGGCCCGCAACCGCGCCGCCACGTCTCCCCCGATCATGCGGGGCATCACGACGTCCAGCAGAACCAGGTGCGGTCGAAACTCCCGGGCGGCGGCCAACGCGTCTTCCGCCCAGTTCTCCACGCGAACCTCGTAATCGTCGGTTTGCTCGAGGTTCAGTTTCAGCAGTCGCGTAAAACTGATCTCGTCGTCCACCAATAGGATTCGTTTCCTGTTCATGTTATTGTCCGTTTTCTGCTTTCAGCATGATTGTTGCCCGCACTCCACCACCGGACGCCGGCCGGATCTCGATGGTTCCGCCATGCAAGTCGATGATCTGTTTGGTGACTGGCAATCCCAATCCGGTCCCGGCGCCGGCGGGTTTCGTGGTAAAGAAAGGCTCGAAAATCCTCGGCAGCTTCTCTTGCGGTATGCCGATGCCGGTGTCCTGGATTTCTGCGACGGCCGCTGTGTCGCCAGCGCTGAAAGAACCGGGACTTCGACCGTCCAGGAGCTTTGCCTCTTGCAGGACCCTGGCCGATGTTTCCACGGTGAGAGTCCCGCCGCGCGGCATTGCCTGGATGGCGTTCATGAAGAGGTTGATAAAGACCTGCTCCATCTTGGCTTTGTCCAATCGGACCCGCGGCAGATGGGCGGCCAGGTCTCTCACCACGTTGATCCGGGAGCGGGTCAATTCATAATTCACCAGCCACAACGAGTGCTGGACGACGGCATTGAAGTCTCCTTCCTCAATCTCGAGTTGCTTGGACGCAGACAGAGACAGCAGGTCGCGCACGATGGCGTCGGCCCGTTTGACGGCGTCGCGCATGTCCGTCAGAACCATCGGGATGTTTTCGTCTCCGAGAGGGGTGTTCTTCGACAGATAGGCCAGGCCCATGAGGATGGTTTGGAGCGGGTTCTTTACCTCGTGGGCGACGCCGGCCGCCAGGGTGCCGATGGACTCCATTTTCTCGGCTTGAATCAACTGGAGTTGAATCGCCTGAAGCCGTGCCTCGCCGAGCCGGTGCCGTTCTTCTTCCCGCTTGCGTTCCGTAATCTCCCGGCCCATGCCGACCAACCCGATAATTTGGCCGCGCGTGTCCCGAAGCGGGGCCTTCGTGGTCAACAGCCAGCCTTGCCTGCCGGAGGCATCGAGGACGGGTTCCTCGCGATTGATCAGCGGTTGGCCGGATTCGACGACTGCCCGGTCGTCGGCGTAGTAGCGATCGGCGAGTTCGGCGGGAAAAAAGTCAAAGTCTGTCTTCCCCACCAGGTTCTCGGCCCCTGGCGCTCCCATGAGCCGGGCTACACCCGCGTTGCCGAGAAGAAAGCGGCTTTGCGTATCTTTGACGTAAATCGCATCGGGCAACGTGTCGATCAACGTCCGCAACAAGTTGCGCTCTTCCGCGAGCGCTTCCTCGGTTTCTTTGCGAACCATAAACTGGCCGATCTGGCTGCCGATGGCGGCCATCATCCGGAGCAAGTCCGGATCGGGCTGCTGAATCTGACGGCTGAAGAACTCGATGACGCCAAGGATTTTGAGGTCGATCTTGACAGGAAAACCAAAGGCCGCGTGCAAGCCCTCTTTTGCCGCCACCGGTGCGCGGGGAAAATTCCCGTCCTCGGCCACGTTGGCGATCCAGACAGGTCTGCCGCTGGACCAGATTCTGCCCGGGAGACCCACTCCTTGCGAAAAAGTGAAACGGCGAGTGCTCGCTTCAAATTCGGGAATCTGTGCTGCCGGCATGTGCCAGACGGCGACGCAGCGCAGCACGTCCGCCGGGGCGTCCACCTTCCACAGCGCCCCCATTTCCCATTCCAGGCTTTCGCATAGGGCCTGAAGAATCCGCGGAGTTGCGTCGTTGAGGGTTGTGGATTCGGCGAGGACGCTGGTCACGGCGTGCTGGGCGGCGAGTCGCCGTTCGACCCGCTTCCGTTCGATGGCATAGCGAATCACCCGCGCGAGTATCTTGCCGTCCACTTTTGATTTGACCACGTAGTCCTGTGCCCCTTCCCGCACGGCCTCGAGCGCCAGGGTTTCATTGTCGCAACAGGTCAGGATGACAATCGGCAGAGTCGGAGCCAGGGAAAGGACCCTGGCGAAGGTGCCGATTCCGCGGCTGTCGGGCAGGAAGAGGTTTAGTAGCATCGCGTCGTAACGTTGCTCGTTCAGGCGTCGCAGCGCCTCTTCCAGGTTCTCGCTTGTTTGAAGGTCGATCCGAACACTGGTGAGATCCGACAAGCTTTGCCTCAACTTTCGGGCGAAACCGAGATCACCTTCGACGAGCAGGACTTTTATGAGTCTGTTTTCCATTTGAACTACTCCGGCAGCGCGTGGCCTTCGTTTGCCTGAGCCGTTCAGCAACCGTTCGTGTGAACGCCATGGAACCCACGCAAACCGAATCACGACCTTTGTGCATCTCAGGTCTGATCCTTACAGCAGGCAATACGCGGGTCGGTAACGCCTTCTTTCAGAAAGTTTCAGTGAGGCGATCGAAGGGAAAACGCAGTGAATACGACTCGGGGACCAAAGCGGGAGAAGCAGTGTGATTATTTGATAGGTGCCGTTCGGTCTGAATCCAGCCGTTTCAGCGCGGTGGTACGACGGTCGCGAAAGGCCTGCTCGTCAGGCGTTGTCCGAATCAGGTGATCCCAATGGAAAACGGCTGCGCTCCACTGTCCTGCCTTTTCGCTGGCTTCAGCCTCGCGCCGGTGCCAGGCGGCAATTTCCGTTGGGGACACGGTAAACTCAGAGGGTTGCCCTCGGGTGAGCGTCTGCCAGGCGATTCGCAACGCTTCGGTTTCGGGTGGCAGACCTCCCCCGATTTGTTCACTCTTGTGCCCCGAGAGCAATTGTCCCAACAGCATCAGTTCATCCGTGGGGCGGGAATCAGGCGTCAGATCCCAGACCCGCCATGACGCATATCCTTTGGGTTCAATCCCGTGCCAGTTGACCCACGTCCCCACTTTCGCATCCTTGGCGATGATCCGACCGCCATCCGCGATGAACTGAACACTCCAGACGGGAAAGGGATGCTTCAAGCGTGGGGTGATCGGCGTGCCCCCGGCCGCATCCCAGACCTGGACCGTATCTTCGATGTCCAAAGTGACGACCCATCGTCCGTTCGGGCTGAAACGGGCTTCGATCACCTGATGCTTGTGGATGAGGGGTAACCCAACCATCCGTCCCGTGGCGGTCTCCCAAATCACGGCACTCCGGTCTTCACTGGCCGTCACAAGCCGGTTCTCATCCGGGCTGAATGAGGCGTGCAACACGCCGTCAATGTGCCACAGAGGGTTTCCGATTCTTTCTCCGGTTCTTCCATCCCAAAGCTGGGCGTATTGTTTCGTCATGTGTCCCGGTCCGCTGCAGGTGACGACGAGCCGGCCACCGGAACTGAACTCAGCGTGACCCACCTCACTCGCGTGCGGCCACGTTCGCAGTTGGACGCCCGTGATGGCGTTCCAAAGATGCGCATTCGTGCCTGCGATGGTAACGGCCCTGCTGGCATCCGAACTGAGAGCTGCCTGATTTACCGGACCGGAATGAGAAAGGACCGATAGCGTTTTGCCGTCCGATGTGTTGCACACCTGGACGACTGTTCCTGCGGTGACGACCATCCTGTGCCCCGCCACGCTCAAAGACGCGTTGATGATGGAGGGTTCCGTGGAAAAGAGCGGAGACGAAGCCTGTCCGGTCGAGACTTCCCACAACTGTCCGAACATTACTTTCTTGCCTTCGGTGGGCGCCTGCGCCGTCACCGTCAGCAGACGCGAGCCGTCCTGGTTCAGCTTCACGTCAAGGACCCGGTAACCGGGGCGAATCGCGGGGGAGATTGCCGCGCCGGTCGCGGCGTTCCGCGCCTGCAGGACGCCGTCCTCGAGAGTAACCAGGACGTTTCCGTTGGGGCTGTAAAAAACCGGCGTTGAAGAAGCGGTCCATTTGTTCCCTGCGAGGTCCCACACCTGGCACACCCCGTTGGCACAGGCGGTGAGGATGCGATGACCTTGTGGACTGAAGGAGGCGGTGAAGGGATAACTTGTATGTTTGAGCGGAGGAAACGCCTCCTGGCCCGTGCTCGCGTCCCACACGCGGACCGCAAAATCGTAATCCCAACAGGTCGTCACGATATACCGGCCATCCGGGCTGAACCGGGCGCTGCGTACCGGCGCATCTGAATGGAGCGTGGCGATCAATTTTCCCGTCGTAGCGTCCCATATCCGGCTGGTCTTGTCGTAGCTCGCGGTGACGATAGAGAGGCCGTCCGGGCTGAAGCAGGCGTCATAAACCCAATTGTCGTGTCGCATCGTCTCTCCAAGCTGCGCGCCCGTATCGGCGTTCCAGACCTTTGCCGTCTCATCGATGCTTGCCGTGACTATCCGGCGGCCGTCCGGGCTGAATGAGGCATGCCTGACCGGCGCGGCATGAGCAACGAATTCCCGGATCGGCGAGTTCGATCCCATCGTCCAGACGCGCACTTTTCCGTCCTTGCAAGCGGTGACGATTCGGTCTCCCCGCCGGTTGAAATTGGCGTTGTACACGGTATCCGGATGAAGCAGAGGCGAGGCAGCGGCGATTTCCTCGCCATTTTCTGCGTTCCATATTCGGACCAGGCCGTCCTCGCCGGCTGTCAAAAGGAAGCGTCCATCACTGCTGTAACACGCGCTTTCCACCTCTTTTTCAGGACGATGGCCGACGAGCCGAAAAATCTGAAGACTGCCTTCCGCGTCCCAGACGGCGGCGTTGCCGTTGACTCCGGCGACGACCACGCGGCGGCCATCCGGGCTGAAGTTGGCGGCATTGATGCGGCCATCGTGGAACCACAATCGCGTCAGCTTGGGGCACTGCCGCAGCACGACTCCGAGATGAACGCGGTGGCGCCTTTCTCTCTCGGCATCGTCCCGTTCCAGCCGCAACGCCTCCGCAAACGACGGCAGCGCGCCCAACAGATCGCCTTCATCCATCAATCGCGTGCCATAAGCGACATGGGAGACAGCGAGATTCTGCCGGGCTTTGCGCCGGTCGCGATTGGCCTGATAATAGGCTGCGGCCACCACGAGGAGGCCCGTGAGCACCAGCATCCCGGCCCCAAGGCCGATCCGGCTCAGGAGGGCCAGACGCCGCTCCAGCAGTCGCAGACGTTTGACGGATTTGCCGGCCTGCAACAGCAGCAGGTCGGCGTGCATCTGTTCCGCCGTATGGTAACGCTTGTGTGCATTGCCTTCGCACGCCTTGATGACGACCTCATTGAGTTCGAGGTAGTCACGCAGGTCTTCCCGTTCGTCCAATCCGGTGGGAAGCTCCGGAAACGTCTGGCGGTCTT
>DATEKZ010000069.1:0-6960 GCA_035277185.1 Verrucomicrobiia bacterium | reverse complement strand
CATGTTTTTTCCATCTGTTATGGCTTTCTTTTTTGCGGGCGTCTTTGAATTCGGACATCGCGTTCCCCCTCACCCTAACCCTCTCCCTGGGGGAGAGGGAACAGCAATCGAACGCTTCGTCATTCGACGATGAGCACTCGGAAAATACCCCGATTCGATTCATCGAAGACCGGCGAGCGATTCTCCCTCTCCCCAAGAGAGAGGGCCGGGCACTGCAATTAATAGTGGGGCCGGGGTGAGGGGGAAAGTGACCGTCATATCGCACCCAGGCCTTGGCCGCCGAGATACGTGCCCGGGCGAACGAAATTCTTTGGAACGCCCTACGGCTCGAACACACGGACGCGATAGTACTTCGCCGGCGAGTTGCTGAATGTGTCAGTGACGGTGGCCGTGAAGTTCGTCGCCGATATGAACGGCCGATTGGCCGGAGTGTCGAGCGTTCTCCAGAGGACCGGCGACGAAAGAACGTCCGCCCATTGGACTTCAAACCCGCGGTTGGCGATCTGGTCGAACGTGATCTCAATTGTATTGCCGGAAGGGCGCGCGGCAACATCCCAGGCATTGCCACCCTGGAGCGGATTCGTGCCGGTCAGGTATTCGAGTGTGTTATTCGCACCGTCGGTGTCCGGGTCGGCGTTCGGGGCCGCATTCGGCGCATTGGTCGAACCAAAGTTGGCCGTTTGCCACGCGGTGAAGCTTTGATAGTTCGCGAGCCCGTTGGTAATCCACGCGGTGACGAGGGCGATGGCGTTTGTGTCGAGAACGTTGCTCGCGATCGGCGGCATCTGTCCGGGGCCGCGCGTCGAGATGCGCGTCAGCAACATCGAATTGGCCGGCGAACCCGGCGTGACGACGTGGTTGTTCGAATCGCCTCCGTTGTTAATCAGGTCGCCTTGGATAATCGCGGCCTGAGATATAGGCGTGGTCAGGCGTGCATCCCAAAGGCCCTGGGACGGACCGCCCGGCTGATGGCATTGGATGCAATTGGCAGCCAGATAGGAACGGACGCGATATTCCAGACTGTAGGCGTCGTTCGTCCGCGGGGCCAGGGCCGACAGCGTAAAGTGATTGGAAACCGGGCTGGAGAAGTATCCCACACGGTTCAACGCGGCAATCTGGTTCTCGGCGCCGGCGCCATAATCGAACTCCCGGTTCAACTGCGTCGTGTTGAACCCGAGCGCGTGACCAGCGACGGCGGTGTGGCATTGCAGGCATTCCGACCGGCTCGGGTAACGCCACACTTGCGTTCGAACCGTGCCGCCGTCATGAATCAGGAACTCCTCGTCCAAGCCTTCTTCTCCGACCAACGTGGCGTTGGTCAACGAGTTGCCCCATCGATAGGTCACGCCATAGACACCGCCCGCGTTGCGGACGATGAACCGCGTCTCCAGCCGTTTGCGTGACGCCGGCACGCCATTGGTCAATTCCAGCTCGAAATGCTTGACCCACACGGCGCCGGTCGGAAATGACCAGTTCCCGTCGCGGTTGAAGCCGATCATCAGATTTGTGTCGGGGACCGAAAACCAGCGCGTCTTGATCGCGTGATCGGACCAGAACGGAACGTTGAGATCGTACGGAACAATGCCGGCCTGCGGCGCAAGCGACGCCAGATCAGAGAACGCGCCCGTGTCCGCCAGTGTCGCCGGAAGCGGCGCGCCCGTGACCGTGGAGTTGTAAATGATCCGATCGATCGTGCTGTTCGTTCCCAGGGCGAGGTCCGCGTAGAGCACGTCGCCATTGCTCGGATCAACGCCAAACGCGGAAATGCCTGTGTCCGAGAGCAACAACTGGCGGGGCGTGGTATTGGTTCCGTTGTAGCGTGTCGCCCAGACGCGGCCGCCTCCACCATAATCACCGAAGACATAGGCGCCGAACAGTTGCGAGATTCGATTCCCGCGATAGACGACACCGCCCGTTACTGAAATCCCTTCGCTGTGGCTATAGTCCAGAATTGGGTTGATGGAAGTGAATCCAGGCGGGGCTGCCTTGGGACCTGCGATGATTCCTTCCCGGTAAGCCCAGCCGTAATTTCCACCCCGCACGATGATGTCGATCTCTTCGCGCTGGTTTTGCCCCACATCGCCGCAATAAAGCCAGCCGGTGACCGGATCAAAGGACATCCGCCACGGATTGCGCAGTCCGACGGCCCAGTATTCGGTGCGGACCTGGGCCGGATTGACGGTTGCTCCGTTGAAATTGGTGGCGCCGACGAACGGGTTGTCTGCCGGAACCGCGTAGTTGGTGGTGGCGGCCGCGTGGGCATTGGGCGCGAGATTGCCCGGCCGTTTGTCCACATCGATGCGGAGGATGCCGGCGAAGAAGTCTTTCGTGATGGTCTGGCTGTTGTTGAACTGATCGTTGCCGCCTCCTTCGTCACCGAGCGAGACATAAAGATAGCCGTCCGGTCCGAAATGGAGGTCTCCTCCGTTGTGGTTGCCTGCTTCGTCCACCTGATCGATCAAGACAACCTCCGGGTTGATCATGCCCTGGTTCGGATCGGTTGGAGAAATCTCGAAACGCGACAGGCGGTCACGTCGTGTGCCCGTCGTGGTGTAAAAGAGATAGAAATAGCGATTGGTCGCGTACCCCGGATGAAACGCCATGCCCAGAAGCCCTTGCTCATTGCCGACATCCGTGTCGCCGCCGCTGACAACACGGCTCGTGATATCCATAAAGATCGTCCGCGTGGGCGCGGCCAGGTTGGTGATGGCTACGATCCGTCCACGCTTTTCGAGAACAAACAGGCGATTCGTTTCACCGGGCGGTGAGGTAATGCAGACAGGGTTGGTGAACAGCAGGTTTCCGAAGGCATTGGTGCTGGCGAAACCGAAGGTCGCCGGTGACGCCGGCATCTGCAACGTCGTGTTGGCGACGCGCTGCTCCAACCCCGCCGCTCGGGAGCCGGCGATGAAAGCGAAGATGACACACAACGCCGCCCGCAAGGATGCGTGGAACGCTCTCATGGCGGCTAACTTGCCAACAGGCCCCGTCCCTGTCAAAGGACTTGTCCGGTTTAGCGACGTGAAATCCTGTGTTCCGGCGCCGACATTTCGTCGGCGACGAAACCATTCGGCAAAAATCATTGACGCGTTCCGAGTCAGCCGTTACAAGAGTGGCAGTTCCCGAACAACCAGATCAGTCGAAAACCAACCATAGGTGTCTTTATGCGCACGCGTGAACTCTCCCCCAAACTCGTCCGAATGCTCACCTTCCTGCAATTGGCGGTCCTCAGCGGAGTGGCCTACGCGCAGAGTGACGTTACTCAACCTGGCGATCCCGTGATCGCTTCCTCGTCCAACAGCCCTGGTTCCGAGGGGGTGGCAAACGCCATTGACAACACTCAGGCGAAGTATCTGAACTTTGACACGCGCAATCCCAATAATCCGCCGTCCGGATTTGCAGTCTCTCCTTCGGTGGGGGTCACGCGTGTTATTGGTATGAGCATCCAGGCGGCCAACGATGCCCCCGAACGCGACCCCGCCACGGTCGTCCTCGAAGGCTCCAACGACGACGCGATCACCAATTTCAATTCGGGAAATTGGACGTTCATCGCAGGCGTGACCAATATCACGCCCTGGAGGACGGTCTTCCCGGACCCGGATCCGACCGACAACTTCGATCCCTCGCGGTTCCAGACGCAAACCTTCTTCTTCGACAATTTCCAGCCGTATCGGCACTACCGGTGGACAGTGGTTGCGGTCTCTACGAACAACGGCTGCTGCATGCAGGTTGCCGAAGTGGAACTTTTGGGCAGCACATTGCCGCCGGACGTGACTCAACCTGGCGACCTTGTGGTCGCCTCTTCATCGAACAGCCCCGGTTCGGAGGGCGTGGCCAATGCGATCGACAATACCCAGGCAAAGTATCTGAACTTTGACACACGCAACCCCAACAACCCTCCGTCGGGGTTTACGGTGACTCCCTCCATCGGCAAGAGTCTTGTTACTGGCATGACGATCCAGGCGGCCAATGACGCGCCCGAGCGTGATCCCAGCACGGTCGTATTGGAAGGTTCCAACGACGACGCGATCACCAATTTCAATTCGGGGAATTGGACGTTCATCGCAGGCGTGACCAATATCACGCCCTGGAGAACGCTCTTCCCGGACCCGGATCCGACCGACAACTTCGATCCCTCGCGATTCGAGACACAGACGTTCCTTTTCGATAATTTCCGGCCGTTCAAACACTATCGGTGGACGGTGGTTGCGGTTTCCACCAACAATGGCTGTTGTATGCAGGTTGCCGAGGTGGAATTGCTGGGAACGGGCGCCCCGAAGGATGTTACCCAGCCTGGTGATCCCGTCATCGCCTCTTCGTCGAACAGCCCCGGTTCAGAGGGCGTGGCCAATGCCATCGACAATACCCAGGCAAAATATCTGAACTTTGACACGCGCAACCCCAACAACCCTCCGTCCGGGTTTGCGGTGACTCCCTCGATTGGTAGCAGCGTTGTCATTGGCATGACGATCCAGGCGGCCAATGACGCGCCTGAGCGCGATCCCAGTACGGTGATATTGGAAGGTTCAAACGACAACACGATCACCAATTTCACTTCGGGGAATTGGACATTTGTTGCGGGCATAAGCAACATTACGCCCTGGAGGACGCTCTTCCCGGATCCTGATCCCACCGACAACTTCGATCCCTCGCGGTTTCAGATACAGGAATTCTTCTTCCCGAACAAACAGTCCTTCAAACACTACCGATGGACGGTGTTGGCGGTTTCGACAAACAACGGTTGTTGCATGCAAGTGGCCGAAGTGGAACTCCTCGCCGCCACTCAAAGCAACCCGTGCGGACAGACCGCGTTTACCCAGGCGCCGGTGGATACGCCGGCCTTGATCGGGAGCCCGGCGACCTTCCTTGCCAAGGTGAACGGGCCGTGGACGGTTCAATGGCTGCGGAATGACCTGCCGATCCCGGGAGCCAACACGCTGAGTTACAGCACGCCTCCGATGACGGCGGCAGGCGACACGAATCTCTATTCGCTGGCGATCGTTGGTTGCCAAACAAGCCAGGTGGTCCGCGCGACCCTCTTTACACCGTCCGCCACCAAGAGCATCGGCATCAACTTCCGAGGTGGCGGCGCCAACGGGTCTCCGACCGATACGTTCCCGGATGACATCGCAGGAATTCAACTCCAGGCCTACTGGAACAACGCTACCAACTCAACCGGCGCGACCGGAGATGGTGCTTCGTTGCCAAACGCGGTGGTGGACAGTGACAATCAGCCGTCAACCATCACCGTCGATTTCGCGGCGAACAATACCTGGGGCGCGGGAACGGGAACCGATTCCCCGACTGAGAGAACGCTCAACGGGTTGGTGCACACGGCAAATGCCCCGGGAACTCCGGCGCGCATCACGTTTGGAAACGTGCCTGCCGGAAACCACGCCGTTATTGTCTATCTCGTCGGAATCCCGCTCCAGTTCCAGAACGCGGACTATTGGATCACCGGCACAACCAGCGTCACGAATTACGTTACCGTGATGAACTCCGACCAGTACAAGCCCGCTCCTGGATTCTACCGCGGATCGAGCACCAATCCGAATGCGCGGACTCTGGCGAACTTCGTGCGCTTCGATAATGTGCAGCCTTCAGGCGGGGCAGGTGGAACGATCGAACTCGGCTGGGATACGGCCACGACGGGCGGAGGTGACCGGGGCGTTCCGGTGAATGCCATTCAGCTGGTTTTGAACGCCCCCAATCCGGGCGCACCACCGGCGATCACCGCGGATCCTCAACCGACCGTGGCGCAGACGAATGGAACGGTCGTCTTGACCGTTACCGCGACCGGTAACAATCTCACCTACCAGTGGCGGAAGAACGGCGTGAACCTTTCCAATGGCGGGAACGTCAGCGGGGCGACGACCTCAACGCTGACGATCGGTTCATTCAGTGACGCCGACGTTGGCATCTACAGTGTCGCGGTGTTCAATCCCGCGGGGAGTGTCATCAGCAAGAACGCGTCAGTCAGGGTCTCCAGGTTCAGTATCACGGACCGATTGGTCGGCCACTGGAAACTGGACGAGACGACCGGCACGCTGGCCGCCAATGCGGCATCCGGCGGGTTGCCGGGCTACGTCACCGGAACTCCAACCTGGGTGGCAGGCCGGATTGCGAATGCTTTCTCATTCGACGGCGCCACCTATATGATCGTGTCCAACTATACCAAGGCGACCAAAGGGATCGCCGCCTCGGCGTGGGTAAACATTCCTGCCGGCGGCGGCGCGGACATGATCGTCATTCAGAATGCTCAACCGGCCCTGACCACGAGCGGAGGGGCCGGCAGAATCGTCGGGCAATTCCAACTCGGTCTCGTTCTTGACGTGAACGATTCACTGATGAAACCCATGGCAGCCGTCGGTATCGGCCCCAACGTGGCCCGGGCGACCGGAACGGCGGCGTTCCCGACGGGATGGCACCACCTGGCGTTCTCTGCCGACGGGGCACAACTTCGGGTTTACGTGGATGGCCAGGAAGTGGCGTCCAGCGACTACCTTGCGGACATCAATCCTCCCGATATCCCGTACTTGTCCCTGGGTGCTGCGCTGAATGCGGTGGATCCGAACGATCCAAGTCTGGGTGTGGCGCCGGATGGGTCGGCTCCGAACTTCCTGACAGGTCCGGCGGATGACGTGGGGCTCTGGACCCGGGCGCTGACTGCCGACGAGATCTCCAGGGTCTTCCAGGCCGGTCAGCAGGGTCAGGCCCTGAACACGGTCGTCATTACACCGCCGGTTGACGTCGAGATCACCAGCGCCACGCTGTCCGGCGGCAACATCACCATTCAGTGGACCGGTGGCGGCACGCTCTTCTCGGCGCCAACCGTGACCGGGCCGTGGACAACCACAGGGGATTCCGACGGCAGCTTCTCGGAATCGGCCACGGGGACAAAGTTCTACCGGGTGCAGCAATAGGCAAGAGTCGAAGAAGCGGTTTTCCACAAGAGACCGG
>DATEKZ010000068.1:0-3045 GCA_035277185.1 Verrucomicrobiia bacterium | reverse complement strand
ATGCGGAGCGAGTCTTTGGGCCGGAGAGTAAATCCGTCGGGAGGAACGACGCCTGTCCCCGTTAACAGAACGGCCCCATGCGGAAAACTCTGGCTGCGGAACAGGAAATCGGCGAGATCCTCAAACGAACGCTTGATCTGGCCAACCGACGTTTCTCCTTCAAAAGCCGCCTTCCCCGTGCGCTCGATTCGGAGTTGGATCTTCCAACTGCGCGCGTTCGCTTCGCTGACACCGACGGTAATCCACGGACCGAGCGCGCACGAGCGATTGTAGATCTTCGCCTGCGGCAGATAGAGCAGGTTTTCGCCCTCGATGTCGCGCGAGCTCATGTCGTTGCCAATCGTGTAGCCCACGATCTTTTGGCGAGAGTTGATGACCAGCGCCAGCTCCGGCTCCGGCACATTCCACTTTGCGTCTTTGCGGATGCCGACGGCTTCACCCGGACCAACGACCTTTTCCGGCATTGATTTGAAGAACAGCTCAGGCCTTTCTGCCTCGTAGACCTTGTCGTATGCCGTGGCGCTGAAGTCGCTCTCCTCCATGCGCGCCTTCTTGCTGCGGAGATAAGTGACGCCGGCGGCCCAGACCTCCTGACGGTCAACGGGCGCGAGCAGCCGCACCTTTTGAATCAAATGCGCGCGCAGCGTGTCCTCTGTAAGCTCGCGAAGCAACCGCGCCGGATTTTCGTGTTCGAGAACCGATTCGAGGCGTTCGACGCCCGCGGTCGAAAGGTCGAGCACGGTTGCATCGTCCAGCGACAGGCCCACGAGAACCTGTTCATCGGCGGTCAGAAAGCGGCAGAGTTTCATGATCGGTCAGTGGCAAATAGTCTGTGGTGAGTTGGGGCAATCCGTCAATACAACCGACAACAAGGAACAAGCTTTTCAGCTCAAGTTCGTGGGCCTGGGTCAATTGGGATCGCGGCCAGCGCGGCCCGGCAGGACAGGGAAATCTCCTCCGGTAATCGGGGGGAAACCCGGCGGCGGACATTCAACCCGCCGAAGCTCGACCGACTTTTCGGCGAGATCGTAAGTCACATAGCTGGCTTTGGGTACTGGGTCCTTGCGTGTTTCGTCGCGCGGTTGGCCGACGCTGCCGACATTGACGAGGTACCGTTTGCCCGGTTCCACCCCGAACTTTGAGTAGGTCCCGCCTCGCACGACGCTGTCTCGTATGAACGCAAGAGGAACGTGAGTGTGGCCGATAAAGCAGACCCCCGTGTCCTGGGACATGAAACTGGCCGCGGCTGCGAGTCTGTCGAAGACATAACCCCAGCGTTGCGGTCCGTCCAGCGTCCCATGAACGATAGTAAACCCCGCCACCTTCTCGACCAACGGGAGGTTCCGCAGCCAATTACGCTCGTCTTCCGTCAACTGCTCGCGCGTCCAGCGAATGGCCGCGGCCCTGTGTGGACTAAAACCCTCGAGGTTTGTATCGCTCGAGCAATACTCGTCGAGGTTCCCCTTCACGCAAGGAATCCCCATGCCGCGGATGATGTCCACGCATTCCTTCGGTTTGTCGAAATCTCCAACGATGTCCCCCAGGCAGGCCGTATGGGTGCAGCCTTGCTGTTCCGCATCGCGGAGGACGGCTTGAAGCGCCGCCAGATGGGCGTGGATATCGGCGATGATGGCGTATTTCACGCCGAATAATCCAAATACACCGTCTTCAGCTTCGAGTAGAACTCGATCGCTTGCGGGCCTTGTTCCTTGAAGGAGTCGGTGCTCGATTTTTTCACGCCACCGAACGGCGCCTGCAACGCAAGGCCCGTGCTGATCTGGTTGATCTTCACGACGCCCGCCTCGATCCGTTCGGCGTAGAGCATCGCCTTCTTCAGATCACGGGTTACCACGCTGGCGCTCAGTCCCACATCAACACCGTTGGCGACGGCAAGCGCCTCGTCGAAATTCTCCACCGCGATGACGCCGATGACCGGTCCAAAAACCTCTTCGCAAGCGATGCGCATCTTCGGCGACACGTTGCCAAGGATTGTCGGTTGCATGAAATGGCCGTGAGCGAATTCGCCGTCGGTCAGGCGCTGGCCGCCCCAGACCAGCTTCGCCCCTTCGGCCACTGCGACGTCCACATAATTAAGGTTGCCGCTGAGTTGTTGCTTGCTCACGGCGGGACCCATCGTCACGCCCTCGCGCAAGCCGTTTCCGACCTTGAGCGCCTGCGCCCGCTCGACCAACTTCCGCGTGAACGCATCGACCACACTCTTCTCAACGATCACCCGGCTGGTGGCCGTGCAAGCCTGACCGGTCAATCCAAACCCGGCGATCGCGACCAGTTTGGCCGCGAGATCGAGGTCGGCGTCGGCGAGGACGATGGTCGGATTCTTGCCGCCCATTTCCATCTGCGCGCGGGCCATGCGCTGGGCGAGTTGCTGGTAAATCTGGTTGCCCACGGGGTAGGAGCCGGTGAACGACAGCGCGGCGACGGCGGAATTGCCGGCGAGTTCACCGCCAACCGCGCGGCCTTCGCCGATCACAACGTTCAGCACGCCTTTGGGCAGTCCGGCCTCCGCGAGTGCTCTTGCCAGTTCAAGCGTCATGGCTGGTGCTTGCGTGGCCGGTTTGATCACCACGGCGTTGCCCGACACCAGGGCGGGCGCCAACTTCCATGCGGGGATAGCGACGGGGAAATTCCACGGCGTGATGAGGCCGACAACGCCAAGCGGTTCGCGTCGTGTGAAGAGGAAGTTGCCGGGCAGGTCGTGCGGAATCGTCGAACCGCCGAGCGTGTAGCTCAATCCGCCGAAGAACCGAAAGATGTCCGCCGCGCGCTGCACTTCGCCCGTGCTTTCTGCGAGCGTCTTGCCCTCTTCCCGCGTCAGCAACTCCGCCAGCTCCGCTTTGCGCGATTCGAGGATTTGGGAGGTCTTGCTGAGGATACGTCCGCGCGCGACCGGCGTCGTCGCCGCCCAGCCGGGATACGCCTTCTTCGCCGCATCAATCGCTGCGAGCGCGTCCTCCTTTCCGCTGAGCGGATACTGCGCGACGACTTCGCGTGTGTCCGCAGGGTTGAAGTTTTGGACTGTCTGGC
>DATEKZ010000067.1:0-2685 GCA_035277185.1 Verrucomicrobiia bacterium | reverse complement strand
GCGCCCAGGCCCACGGCGGATTCGTTTCGTACAAACACAACACCGACGGTTCGAAGAGTCCCTACGAATTGAACATTAACTATTTCGACGCCCTCTCGAATCCCGCGGACCGCGAGCCCATTGAGACACAGGTGAGGCGCTTCATGGTGGCGCAAGCCATTATGCTCTCGCTGACCGGCGTGCCGGGCATTTACTTTCATTCGTTGTTCGGCTCGCGCAACGACCGCGCCGGAGCCGAGGCCAGTGGAATCCCGCGCCGCATCAACCGGCAGAAACTCGCTCGCACGGAACTGGAACGGGACCTGGCCGACCCGGCCTCGCTCCGTTCTCGAATCCTGGGCGACTTTCGGAAACTGCTGCACCAACGCCGATCGAACCCCGCGTTCCATCCGGCGAGTGGACAGGAAATCCTGTCACTCGAGGAACGCGTGTTCGCAGTACGCCGGGCATCACCCGATGGCTCCGGACAGACGCTCTGTCTGCACAATCTCAGCGGTTCACCGGTCTCCTTCAGCGTGGCCGGAAGGGATCATACTCTGCAGGCGCACGACGTGAAGTGGGTTCAGGAAAGGCCGGGGAATGGACCGCCCTCACCCTCGCCCTCTGCATGATTGAGAATTGAGAATTGGGCCATTCAAGAACCACTCGGGTCCGCGCAATGCCCAGAGGCTCCACCAATGAACCATTTCTCAATTTTCAATTTTCAATTCTCAATCCGCTGACTGAATAGCTGGCCGAGTTGCCGCCAATCGCCTCCGGTTTCGCCGGCGCCTCCAGCCGATTGAAAATGCCAGGTTTGAAATCCCTGCGCTCCGGCCGGCGCGACGTCGTTGTCGAGACGGTCGGCGACGATCAGCGTCTCCGACGTCGAAATGCCGAGCGCGTTCAGACGCGCTGCGAGAAAGCGGAAGACGTGAGGGTCGGGCTTGCTGAAGCCGGAGGCGAACGACCAGAAGCAAAGGTCCGGATTGAACAGGTTGCGACTGAGCCTGGCGCTTCCGAGGGCGGCATCCAGTTCGCGTAACGTGTAAGGCTGCGAGTTGGACGCGATGCCGAGAGGAAGGCTCCGCTTCGCGAACCCCCCGAGCACTTCTGCAGCGCCGGACATCAGGCGAATCGAGCGCTGCATCTGGGTGTGTTGATACAGAAAGTCGTCCAGTTCGGATTCGTTGAGGCGGCCCAACTCCGGCAGGGCTTCCCGGGCGACGGCGGGCCAGAAGACCTCCGGGTGCGGCACGCCGACGGCGCGGGCGGCTGCGTGTTCTCGGGTCACGATCGTCTGGCAGCGGGCGGCGAATTCCTCCAGCGTCAGCCGCGGCGGGTCAGCGAGCTTAGCCTCCCACAAAAATTTCCAACGCTCGGCGGAACCGGCCGGAGGCGCGCCGACTTCGAGAATCGTGTTGTAAACGTCAAAGATAACAGCGCGGAATTTCATTTCAGCCGTCATGTATCCCGGCTCCAGAGTAGCGGAAAGAGATGCTCCGCGCCCAGCTTTTCGCGGATGAAATCCTCCTGCGCGGCGGCGGCGGCGTCCGGAGCCAACGGGGTCCTCGAAGCGCCGCGGACGATCTGATGGAATCGCCGAGCGTAGGCGCGTCCGTCGAGCCAGTTCCCGGCGGTGCGCGGCCAGGGCGTGGTTTTCAGCCGGCGCGAGGCGGCGCGCTTCTTCCAGAGCGCCAGAAACGGATTCAACGGCTCGCAGAGTTCCCACGATTCGCGCACGGGCCGGGCGAGCACTTCGATCTGAGCGGAGAGCGTCAAGCGGCTGAATGGGACGGCGCGCGGCCGTTCGCCCGCCAGCCCGATGGGCTGGCCGACCCACCGCCGGCATGGCCCGGGCAGGCGGCGCTTCCACGCGCCGAACAGAACCGCCTGCCGCTTGTACTCGGCCCGCCAATCGAACAGCCGTGGATCGATGAGGACCTCGTCGTAACATTGCGGGAAACGGAAACCAAACCGTTCGAGGTCGGGCGCAATGTTCGGGATGACCCGCGCGATCAGCGGTTGTTGCGCCGCGGCGGCTTCGACGTAAGGCAGACCGAACCCCTCCTGAATCGAGGTCAACAGCACGGCTTCGCTGGCGACCAGGAGTTCCATCACGCCGGGCTTTCCGGTTTCATCGCCTTGCAAAATCCCCAGCCGTAATCGCCAACGATGGCGGCGCGCCGCCGTGGACAGCTTGTCGGCAAAGGGCTGCTCATCCACCGAACTGACGCCGCCGGTCGTGACCAGCCAGGCTTCGGGTCGAAGCCAGCGTGTCAGCAACAACGCCTCGGCGATATTCTTACGGCGGAGCAGGCGGCACGGCAGAATCCAGACCGGCGCCTCCTGGTCCCCCAGTTCTCCCTGAAGCCAGGCGCGAACCGTCTTCACCCTCTTCGGCTTCGGCAATCGGCCGCGCTCCGTCAGGTTCGGCAGCCATCCCGCGCGTTTTCGGAAGTGGCGTTGCAACACGGCCGCGTCGGAATGGTTGATGGCGGCATGGCGGACGTTGCCAACGGCGGGAAAAATCGTGCGCGCCGCTGCCTCGATGGAGCGAAAGCCGAAACGACGCAACCCCGGCCAGCGAAGCCAGCGGTTGTCGAACCACCAGTCGTGATGATGGGCCACGAGCGGGATGCCGCGCGCCGCCGTGGCGCGGCCGAGTTCGCGCGCCAGCAGCAGGTTGTGAGCGATGCCGGGATT
>DATEKZ010000066.1:0-4035 GCA_035277185.1 Verrucomicrobiia bacterium | reverse complement strand
CGCGGAGTTCACCCTCGACCGCTGACCCCGCTCATGCCCGTCAAACTCGGCTCCAAACTCCCCGCGGAAAACGAGGCGCGGATCGAAATCATCCCGCTGATCGACATCATGTTTTTTCTGCTCGCCGCTTTCATGCTGGTGAGCCTGAGCATGGTGAACCTGAAGAGCGTGAAGGTGAACCTGCCCACCGCCACCACGGCCACGATCGAAACGAAAAGCGACTTTGTCACCCTCTCGGTGGACAAAGCCGGGATGATTTATTTCGACAAGAAAGCTGTGGGCGCGAACGAACTGGTCCTCTCGCTCACCGCCTGGCGCAGGACCAACGAGAGTGTCCGCGTCTTCATCAGTGGAGATGCCGATGCCCGTCACGGAGACATCGTGCGCGTGCTCGATCTGGCGCGTTCGACCGGCATCCAGAAAGTCGCCTTCGAGATTCGCGAGAGGAGCACGGCGACGCCTTCGTCCGCCCGGCCATGAAGCGTCTGCACTCCGTCAATCTGATTGGTGTGCTCGCGGTCGCAGCTTTGTGCGTTGTCCAATGGCAGATCAACCGCCGGCTGAACCTCGACCTCCGCCGGCTGGAGAGAACACGACTGGACCAGGAGACGAGAATCGCGGAACAGGATCGGACGATGAAAGGCCTCTCATCCGATCTGGAGAGCTTCCGCGAACGGTTCACGCGCGCGGATGGCGAAACCAAAGAGACCGGGCGAAAGCTTGCCGATTCCGAGAGCCGGATGAACCAGCTTGAGCGCGAACGCGATCAACTCAGGGAGGGCGTTACCAACTGGGCGGGCGCTGTGACGACGCGGGACGAGCAGATCAAAGAAGCCAACGGGCGCATCCGCGAGCTGGCTGACGATCTGAACGCCGCCATCCGCAAGTTCAACGATCTCGCCACGAACCATAACGCCGCAGTGAACGAGCTCAACACGCGGACCCGGGAGTACAACACACTGCTCGAAAAATACAACGCGGTCGTGAAGCCATCCGCTGGTGGCGCGTCACAATGAGCCGCCGGTTCCAATAAGCGCGAGCGGGTGCTGGAGCGTTTTCGCGAAATGTGAAGCCAAACCCTCAATCCCTCTCCCCGTTGAGGAGAGAGGGAAGCCGGCAACGAGCATCTGTTTCACAGCTCTCATCAAGGCTTGCTGCCGTCGTCGATCGCCGTGAGCTGGGTTGGGGTCTTAAGCGGATACAGGCCGGGACAGCACCCGAACGTCTCGTGAAACACCGTGCTGAAATGACTGAGGCTGCTGTAGCCGACTTCCAACGCCGCCTCTGTCACATTGCATTTACCCGTACGCAGGAGTTCGGCGGCGCGTTCCATCCTCATTTGCCGCACGTACTGTTGAATGGTCATGCCCGTCTCCTGTGAGAAAAGCCGGCTCAGATAGAACGGGCTGCATCCGACGAGGCGGCCCAGTTCCTCCAAAGGCGGCGGGTTCTGCATTCCTTCCTTCAGAATCATCCGCGCCTTCTCGACGCGCTCGCGCGCCGCGCGTTGCGCTCGCGTGCAAAGGAACTCCCCCCCGGCGGGGCGAAAGAAAATGTACGCGGCCAATTCCAGAGCCTTGCAGCGAAACCAGACCTCCTGCGCGGGACTGAATACCGGGCAGTGCCGCAAACTCTCGACAAGCTGGTGCTGGGAAGTGGCCATCCGCTCAGGCGGCGTGACGGCCGCAACCCGCGCTTTGCGCCGCACGACGGCCCGGAGTAATGGATGCAGGTGGTCTGCTTTGTCGCTGAAATGCGTTTCCAGAAACGTCGGCGAGAATTCAATAGTGATGAACCGGTGGCGTTCGCTGGCACGGCGCGTGGCCGTCAGCGGCGGGTTGCCCTGGTAATAGAACGCGAGCGTTCGCGGTGCGAGTTCGATGCGCTGGCTCGCATCGACCAGATGACCCGTACCTTCAAGGTTCAGACAAAGCTCGACGCTTCCGGGATGAAAGCTCCGCGCCCAATCCAGTTCTTCGGCGCAGACGAAATCGTGCCATTCGAAGCTGAAGCCGAGTTCACGAAAACTGCCAAAGAGGGGACGCCACCCGGGGCCGACCTCGCTCCACGCCGGCGCTTCGGCAAACGGCGCATTGGCAGCGGACGGCTTCGGTTGTCGTGCAGATGATCGGACATTCGACATTCGACCTGATTATCTGCCATGCTGCGCACGTCAAAGCAAGACTTGGAGGGTCCAGGAGTCCGGTTGGCTGTGTTGCACCCGCAGGCGGCCGGGCCATCCAACCGCAGATGAACGCGGATGAACGCGGGCGGATTCTGGGATTGAACAGCGAAGGCGGGAAGGCGCGAAGCCCGAGGTTGATGGTTGATGGTTGATGGTTGATGGTTGGGGAGTTGATGGTCTTTCCATCAACCATCAACCATCAACCACGTTTGCGTCCTGGCGTCTTGGCTGTTAGTCAATCTGCGTTCATCTGCGGTTTCTCACTCTTTGCGCGGATGGTGGTCGGACTCGGTAAAGGGTCATTTCAATGCCACGCAGAACAGGTGTTGTTCGCCGCGAATGAACAGACGATTGGATACCGCCACGGGCGACGCAATGACGCGTTCATCCATCCTGTTCTCGGCGAGCAGTTCGAACTTGTCTTCCACGCGGGCGACAAACACCACGCCGTCCTCACGCGCGGCGTAGAGTTTTCCGCCGGCGATCAGCGGCGAGGAGTAGTAGCTCGAACTGGCCTTTGGCAAGGCGTCGTTCCACAGGGTTTTCCCCGTGGCCGCCTCGATGCACTCGACCTCGCCGCGGTCCCGCACAATGTAAACCCGTCCCTGGTACGCGGCCGGCGTCGGCACGAAGGTTCCGCTGTCCTCGCGTTTCCAGATCCGGTGGGTGGCCGTCACATCGCCGCTCCCGCCCAGTCTGATGCCGTGCAAGCGTGGTTGGCCGCGATCCGCCCGGCCGAAGGGCACGACCGCGATGTCGCCTGCCACCACGGGTGAAGCGACCGCCGGCCAGTAGCCTTTCGATTCGGGATTGAAGTCGCCGCACGACCAAAGGAGTTTGCCATCGGTTGTGTCGTGGCCGGTCACGTGCTGGGCGCCCCACACCAGCAGCGCCTCCTTGCCCTGATGTTGAACGATCACCGGTGTCGTGTACCCATGATCGCCCTCGGTCGGCGTTTCGTAATTGCGCGCCACCTTCCAGCGCATGTCGCCGGTGACTTTGTCAAACGCGGCCAGCCATGATTCTCCCTCGTGCATCCTGGCCATGACGACGTATTTTTCCGTCAGCACCGGCGAGGTGCCGTGATCCCAATAGAGCGTGTCCCGTCCGAACCGCTCGACCAGATTGGTTTGCCAACGGACCTTTCCGTCAAACTCCATTGCCGCGAGGTTGCCGCTTTTGAAATAGACGAACACCGCCTTACCGTCCGTGGCCGGGGAAGGGTTGCTGCCTGAACCGTTCCGATGTTTGCCCGCCTGCTCCGGTCCGAGCGTCGTCTGCCAGAGCGGTTTTCCCGACCAATCGAACGCCATGACGGCATCCTGGCCGTTGACCGGGGCGGTGAGATAGATGCGCTGATCCCAGACGATGGGAGTCGAGCAGCCTTTGCCGGGCAGGGACGCTTTCCAGAGGACGTTGTCAAATTTCGCGGGATAATCTCCGCTCTCGACGCTGCCGTTGCCCTGCGGGCCGCGCCAGTGAGGCCAATTGGCCCGGGCATCTGCCGTTGCGAGGGCGAGGGCGATCAGAAGGAAAAAAGTTGTGAGCAGCCTTCTGCGGGACATTCTGGAGGTGGTGTACGGCTTCATGCTGAGAATTCAGGACAAAAGCGACGGGAATGACAAGTCTAAGCGTATCCATGCAGTTAGAGAAATTGGCTCGCCCTCACCCGGGTGCGATTCAAATCGGTGGGCAGGAGCGCGGCTGTGTAGGGGTGGGGGACCAGCCGCAGCGCCCTCAAAACAGCGAATCCGCTGCGGCTGGTCTGCGACACAGCCGCGCTCCGATCCAGCTTCGTGCCCACCACTTTGAATCGCACCCCCCCTCACCCCGGAAGAGGGAACTTGCTT
>DATEKZ010000065.1:0-4292 GCA_035277185.1 Verrucomicrobiia bacterium | reverse complement strand
AAAAACCTGCCCCCGCGCATCCTCGCCCTGGCGCGTGATCCTGCACCGCGCGTCCGCTTTCAGGCGGCGTTGACCATCGGGCAACTCGAACACCCGTACGTCCGTGAAGCGCTTCGCGCCATCCTCATGAACGACCATCCGCACCGCTGGACGCGTGTGGCCGTTCTCAGTTCGTTGCGTTCGGGGGCGGACGACCTCTTCGTTTCGCTGCTGGGAAACGAGGCCTTCTCCAGGGAGGCCGTGCCCCGCAAGACGGAGCTTTTCCGTGAACTGGCCGACCTCGCCGCGTCGCGCGGCGGGCCGAAGGGCTTCTCGTCTGTTTTGCGCGCGGTCGCCGACTCCAACGCCGGCGAGCCGCTGAAGCTGGCGGCGCTGGAAGGTCTGCACACAGGCGTCGCCCGAAGCGGAGCGCCCGTCAACCCGGGGGCCGACGATGCCGCGGTCCTCGACAGGCTTTCGAGGGATGCCTCCCCCGCCCTTCTTGCGGCGGCCTGGACTGCCTCGCGCGCGCTTGGCCTTCCGGAGAGCGAGTCCCAACGCACGGCGCTGAATGAAGCGATGAAGCGGGCGACAGACAAGGACCGCGCCGCTACAAATCGCGTGACCGACCTCAGGCTGGTTTCCCTGGGAAGCTACTCGGCCGTCAAAGAAGTCTTGTTCTCACTCCTCGAAGGCGCGCAGCCTTCGATTGTCCAGGACGCCGTGATCGGCGCGCTCCGCCAATTCAACGAGCCGGAGGTTGCGCAACGGCTGGTGGCGCGCTGGCGTTCCCTGGCGCCGGGCGTTCGCGTGCCCGTCCTCAATCTCCTGCTCCAGCGCCTCTCTTTTCATCCGTATCTCGTGGAGTCGATGGAAACCGGCCGGATCACGGTGGGCGAACTGAACCTTGATCTGGAACAGCGACGCCGGCTGCTTTGGGGGAGCCACCCGGACATCAAAACGCGCGCGGCGAAGCTGATCGGCGACGAGGAATACGCCAATCGCAAAGCTGTGGTGGAGGAATGGCTGCAAAAGCTGCCGGCCAACGGCGAGCCGCAACGCGGCAGGGCTATCTTCGAGAAGTCTTGCGCGCAATGCCACACCGCCGGCGGCGTTGGATTTCATGTCGGGCCCGACCTGACGGCGGTCTCACATCGCAGCGTCGAGGACCTGCTGTCCAACACCCTCGACCCGAACATGGTCATCCATTCGAACTACGTCACCTACAATTGCGAAACGGATTCCGGCGAACTCGAAACGGGAATCCTTCAATCGGAATCCGCCGATGCGATCACACTGTTACAGGCATCGGAAAAGAAGGTGGTCGTCCCCCGAAAGAAGATCAAACGGCTGGAATCCACCGGTCTATCATTGATGCCGGAAGGGCTGGAGGCGGGAATGACACCCATGGACCTGCGCGATCTGATTGCCTTCCTGCAGGAGAAGCGGTGAGACTGTCAGTAGCGGAACGAAGCTCAAGGTCTCAATTCGACGCAAAATACCTTGCCGGAGGCAACCACGGGCGACGCCAGGCCCTCGCCGATTTTCATTCGCCAGACGACTTTCGGCTCCGTCGGCAGGGTTGTCGGCACAGCGATGTTTGGTGGCACAAGCCCGTCATTCGCCGGGCCGAGCCAACGAGGCCAGTCGGCGGCGAACAAGCAAGAGGCGCACAGCGACAGAACAATCCACAGCACGAACGAACGCAGAGAAAAGAGAATCATTCCCGGAACAACCGAAGTGAATCCTGTTCGAACCACACTTCACCGCTGCCGGCTCGCATCTCGCAGATCAACTCGATTTCCACCAGGGGTTGCGTGACCGTGAAGCCATGGGAAATCAAGGACCACTCATTCTGCGTCGCCTGCATCCAGACGTCGCGTGTCCCTGGAATCCGCAGGCTGACTCCGCCCGTGGTGCCGACACCGCGGGTTTGAACGTTCCCCTCGAACCGGTACGCTCCGGCCTCAAGCAACACCTGGGTGCGCCATGCGCCCGCGCCGCCTCCCGTGCCAGCCCCGATCTGGAGCACTTTTCTCCCGTCTCGCTCTGCCCTCTCCAGTTGGCCTACCCCACGTCGTCGCGCAGATCGGTGTGGTATCCAGTCCGAAAGGCGGGCCATGCCACGGTCGTCGAACTGGACTGGTCTCTGAGGCGCGGCAAGCTGTTCGGAAATGCTCCGCGCACGCTCGACTATTCGCTGGCAGAGATAGGCTACCTGAGCGTCGTGTTCCTCCGCCAGGTCCGGCGCGTAGGCGGCCAGAGTCGGCCGGATGCGACGGGACAATTCATGGACACGATTCGTCAGCCTTTCTTCGAGGAAGACATTCGTTCGCAGGTATGCGATGCGCTCAAGGTAGCGTTCGCGCCCGAAGGGTGTGCCGAGAACCGCCCGGGCCACCAACCCTCGCATCGGGTCGTCGATTGAGCTGTGCGGGGACGAACGGATCACTCCAAACATTTGATCGAGACCATGGGGCATGAACACCATCCGGTCCGTTTCGACATCGTGGAACACCCGGTAATTGTTACGATTCAGCGCGTAACCGTCCCAGTGGCAGGTCATGACCTCCATGGCAATGAAGTTGAAAAACCGTTCCATGTCGAGCACCTGTGCAAGACGTTCCGAGCGCCTGGCGGGGTCAGGCTCCAGGGCGGATTCCAATAACCGATTCAGGTCCGACCGATCGGACTCTCGGTCTCCGGAATTCGTTTCGAGTTGGCCGGTGATGTCCTGCACGAACCCGCCGTCGTAGAGATTGCCGCTCACGTTCTTGAAGTATCGTCTGAGAAACGGTTTTCCCCAGCCTTCGGTCAACACGTACAGACCGAGGTCCCGGCCGTTGATCAACACCGTGGCGTGGTCGGCCCGGGGCACCGGAACGCCCGCGGCCTCGAACAACTCCCGGGAGATGGCCTCGGAGAGGTAGGAAGGATCCTGCACGGAATTGTTCAAAGAGATCTTGCTGTATCCGTGAAACCGCTGGACGGAGCCGTGTTTGGAGAAGCTCAACGTAAGCGCCGGTTTGTCGTCGAACGGCCGAAAGCTGCCGGCGGCGCCCTTGAGATGGAGCGCCACGTTGCTGTACGTCATTCCGCCCTCCCGCACGGTGGCCAGGACCTCCGGACGCTCCTGGCGCCGGCCTTCCCAACCCCTCCAGTGATAGCCACGCAGTCTTTCGACATCTTCTGCGGCGATGTCGATGTGAATCCGCCATAAGTCAGAGGGCGGCTCAGTACCCGGAGGGTGGACGCGCGCAGGGGGACGACGATTCCGCCTTCCTTCATCGAAGTCCCGCGGAGCTGTTCCTCCGGGTTCAGCTCGCTCAGGGGGAAAAAGAAAGCGCACCACGAGCACAACCGCGAATGCGCTCCACACCAGAATTCCGGACCGTTTGCGGGCGCGCGAAAGTTGTTTGCGCAGCCGGCTCATCCTGGCGAACGGTTGTTGCTCATCGCGGGAAATCCTTCCGATACCGCTTCAAAAGGGCTGTGGGATCATTGGCCGCAAGATAGATTTTTCCGCGAAGAGTCTTTGTCTCGCCCGGCTTGAGGCCGCCGACATGCGGATCGTTGTGAATACAAACGATCACTCCCTGGAATAGTTCGTGGGTCTTGTCCCAGGCTGTGGCGAGAAGGTAGCGGTTGTCGGCGGAGAAACACCCAATCAGTCCGTTGATCGGCGTGTCCGGACTGAGGGGCCTCGGATTCGCGTCCTCCGGTTTGATCGCGCGGGGAATGTAAACCTGGCCTCCGCGATAGAGCGCCTCTTCGGTTCGCCGGGTCTTGTCCAGTGTGATCAGACCGCTTGAGGTGAAAATAAAACAGCGCCGGTGATAGTCGTCCTGTTTAAGACCAGTGAAGCCGCCAACTCTCATGCACGGTTGAAACCATTGCACGTCGGCGAACTCGCCGCCGCGATTCCTCAGCGTCAGTCGAAACGTCACCTCGTCCCTGCCGGCGCGAATGTCGTGCAAGACTTCAACGCCTGGCTCGACGACAGTGCGCAGCCTGATCCGTTTGCCATTCCTGCCGATTGAGACAAGTTCGGTTTCGTGGGGAATAGTGGTCCGGCTCCAGTCGCGATTGTGCGCGCCGCTGCGGCAGAAAGCTTCGAGATACCAGGTATCCACTTTGCCTCCGGGCAAACGCCCATCGTAAATCGTTAGCATGTTGTTGGTCCAGGCGATGGACAACGGCGGGGCAACAACCCGGGCAGAGACTGATGCGGCGGCCGGCACAAGGCTCAGCAGGACAACCAGAGAGCTGAACTTAAATGGCGGAAGAAGTCGCATGCCTTAATCCTCTTTTGC
>DATEKZ010000064.1:0-2289 GCA_035277185.1 Verrucomicrobiia bacterium | reverse complement strand
TCGACGCCGATTGCGTTGCCGATTTCCTGCGGGCTCGCGTCCGGGTCCCTGGCACGATTGGCGTCACTCGCCTCGCCAAGGAGGAACCCGGCCACAGCCTCCTTCTGTGCGGTCGTCAGGAATGGGACCGCCGGCATAACGCCTCGTCCCGTCTCCAGCAATTGCACGATGTCCGGACGTTTCATTTTTTGCCCGATGTTCACCAGCGTCGGAAAGGTCCGGGCGGGATCCCCTTCACGGTTGAGGCCGTGACAGGCTGCGCAGATTTGATTGTAGATCTGCTGCCCGCCCGACAGTGGCGCCCGCTCTTTGGCCTTTGTCTCGACCATCGTGAGAATCCACGGCATCTCATTGCCGTTTATGTAGAGAACGCCATGTCGCGGGTCCACGGCCGCGCCGCCCCACTCCGCGCCGCCATCGAAGCCCGGGAAAATGATTGTGCCTTCAATGCTGGGCGGGACGAACGGCTGGTGCGGTTTCACCTTGCGGAACCTCTCCAGCACGGCGGCGGTTGCCTCCCGGGAAATGTCCGTCACGAGGTCTTCGGAAAACATTTGTCGCGAAAAGGGTCCGGGTTTCAGAGGCAATGGCTGCGTGGGCCAGGCGGACTCGCCCGCCAGCGTCGAAGGTGGCGCCGGCCGCTCTTCAATTGGAAACAATGGTTTGCCTGTTTCGCGATCGAAGACGAAGACATGGCCCGATTTGGTGACCTGCGCGATCGCGTCCACCTTCTTTCCATTCTGGCGCACGGTGAGCAGATTCGGCGGCGCCGGCAAATCACGATCCCAAAGGTCGTGATGAACAAATTGGTAGTGCCACACATGCCGTCCGGTGGAGGCGTCGAGCGCGATCAGGCAGTTGGCGAACAGATTTTTTCCAATGCGATATCCGCCCCAGAAATCGAACGCCGCCGAACCGGTCGGGCAGAAGACCAGCCCGCGCTTTTCGTCCAACGCCATCCCGGTCCATACATTGGCGCCGCCGATGTGTTTCCAGGCGTCGGGCGGCCAGGTTTCGTAACCGGGTTCGCCCGGCCATGGGATGGTGCGAAACGTCCACGCGACCCGGCCGGTCCGCAGGTCGTAGGCGCGGATATGCCCGGGCGCGCTCGGTCCCGGCCCTTCAGACACACGGGTTCCAAGGATGAGCAGATTGCGGAACACGATTCCCGGCGTGTTCGCCAGGACGTGCAGGGTGGTGGCGTCACGGCCGAGGCCTTCCCGAATGTCCACGCGGCCATCCTTGCCAAATGTGACAACGGGTTTACCCGTGCGCGTGTCGATGGCATAGAGGTGATGGCCCGCGGTAAAGAGGATTCGTTGTTCACCGCGCTCAGCCCAATGGACCACGCCGCGATTGACACCCAGCGCGCTGTTCTCGCTGCTGCCGGCGAACGGGTCGAAGCGCCACCGTTCGCGTCCGGTGGCGGCGTCGAGGGCCAGCAGCTTCAATTGCGGGGACGTTCCGTAAAGTACGCCGTCAACGACAAGGGGATTGCATTGGATTTGCGATCGGTGGTCTTTGCGCGCGTCGCCCGCGTGGTATGTCCAGGCCACCTCGAGGCGGTGAACGTTGCGGGTGTCGATCTGCTTGAGCGCGGAGAAATGAGAGCTTGTCTTGTCACCCAGGTAAACGGGCCAGTCGCGGTCAGCGGCGCCGAGCGCTGCAGGGGCCAGCAGGAGTACCAGGAAGCCCTGCAGATGAAGTTTCCAACCGGGCGGCTTCAACCCGTTCCGGCGGAGTGCGTCGGCGATTTCCAACGGCCGACCAGGCCGTCTAATAAGAGTCATAGAGTTGAAAGTGCGTTCTTCTTTGCAGTGTCACCGTTTCGGTGACCGCAAAGTTTGGTAGCGCGGTTTCAGCGGAGGATTCACGCCGGCGTTCAGGAGCCGGCAATCATACGGATGATCGGCGCGATCCGTTTCCGCGGCCGAAGCTACTCCTCGCTCTGGCTCAGGCGCGCCAACACGTTGAAATCCTCGAGCGTTGTCGTGTCGCCTTTGATCTCGGTGCCCGCGGCGATTTGCTTCAGCAGCCGGCGCATGATTTTTCCCGATCGCGTCTTGGGGAGCGCCTCGGCGAAACGAATGTCGTCGGGCTTGGCCACCGGACCGATTTCCCTGGCCACGTGGTTGCGCAGTTCCTCGCGGACTTCCGGGGCCGCCGTTACACCGGACTTCAGGGTGACGAACGCGACCAGCGCCTGGCCTTTCAATTCGTCCGGCCGACCGACGACGGCGGCCTCGGCCACCTTCTGGTTGCTCACGAGCGCGCTTTCCACCTCCGCGG
>DATEKZ010000063.1:0-2052 GCA_035277185.1 Verrucomicrobiia bacterium | reverse complement strand
GGCAAAGACCAGGTCGCTGCCAGCCGGCAACGGATGATCTTCTTCCCCCCGGCGAGTTCCTCGGTCACGGTGGTCAACCGCAAGCGGCTCCAGCGGCTTCCGAAGATTTCGACGTCGTAATCGTTCCAACCGGTGTCGGTCTTGTACTGCCAGCCCTCGGCGTCAAGCTTTGTAACGATTTTGTGGAGGATCGAGTAGCGATCGGCTCCGCCGTCCGACCAGTAGCGGATGTTCTCGATGGCATCCCAATCCTCGCCGCGCTCGACCGGACGTTTGAAGACCGGCGGCCGGGACTGAACCGTCAGACGCCACTTGTAACGCGCCCAGCCGCGGACGATCGGCTGGAGAAAGAACAGCAGCGCGACCAGCGGACGCGACCAGAATCGCCGCTGCCTGCGCGGCACGCCCGCCTGGAGGGCCGCCACGACGCACAACGCCACAGAAATGAGCAGACTCGTGAACGCAACCGGCACGAGCGGTTCGAAGGATGTGGCCAGCACGAGCAACGGCAGTGTCACGAGGACGTGGTACTCAAGGGACGTGCAGAGCATCAGCAAGGACGCCGGCTCCGGGGTGTAGAGTCTCTGGAAAAAACCGCTCCCGAACATTCCGCGATAAATGACCGGCGATTGCAGCGTGATGGCAAACTTCGAGGTGGTGTAAATGCGACCGCGCCAGATGCCGCCGCCGAAAAGGTTGAAATATTCAGGATGTTTTCGGGCCAGCAACGCCTCGGCCTCGCCGTAGCCGGCCTGCTGCTTTAAATACGCGGGCACCGTCGAACGCCGGTAATGCCATACGAAGCCCGACGGACTGAAACCGATCCGGTAACCCCGCTCCTGCAACCGCCAGCAGACGTCCACATCGTCCCCCGCTTTGCGAAAGACGGGATCAAATCCGCCGATCTCCTCCAGAGCCCACTTGTAAAACGCCATGTTGCAACCGGGAACGTGCTCGGCTTCGCGATCGTTCAACATCACGTGCGCGGGACCGCCCGGCGACACCAGCACGGCGGCTGCCACGCAGGAATCATCCGGCGGCAAGAAATTGTGGCCGCCGATGCCGGCGAATTCGCTGTTCACCAGGGCGCCGACGAGGTGGCGCAACCAGTCCTCATCCGCCCGGCAGTCGGAATCCGTGAACGCCACGATTTCCCCCGTGGCCGCGGCAATGCCCGTGTTGCGCGCGACCGACAGACCGTGGTTGTCCTGCCGCAGACAACGGACGGAAGGAAAGGACCGGGCGATTGCAGGAGTGTCATCCGTGGAGCCATCATCCACCAGAATCACTTCGTAGTCCGGATAGTTGAGGAGCGACAAGGAATCGAGGCAGGCCTTGAGCGTTCGCGCGCCGTTGTAGCTGGCAACCACGACAGACACTTTGGGAACACGCGCCAGCGGAAAGTAAGGCGCTGTCTGAAACAGGTCCCGCATTGCCCGAAACGACGGTTTGAGCTTGCGCGCGCGCGTCGTCAGGCCAAATCCCCAATCGACGATCTGTTGCCCGCCCCGAAACCAATCGTCGGTAAAGCTGAAAATGATGGCGCCGGCCAGACCGCCGCGAAACACGGACTCCATGTGTGAGGAAAGGATTTCGCTCTGGCGCTCTTCGCCCTCGCGCAGTGAATCGATCCCGAATTCCCCGAGGAGCAGCGGCTTGTCGTCGGCCAGCATCTGCAGGCGGGCCAGATAGCTTTCAAAGGATTTGCGCTGGTGCAGATAAACATTGAAGCAGACGAAATCGATGTTCTGCGGGCGCAGAAATTCCGTCGGTGGAAAGGACGCGAACGTGCAAAGGCAGTCCGGATCCTCCCCTTTGGCCACGTCGATCAGTTCCTCGATGAAGCCGGTCACGTTGCGGACGCCGCTCCAGCGGACGATTTCCGCCGGGATCTCGTTGACCACGCTGCAGGCAAAAACCGCCGGATGCCGCCGGCAATCCTTCACCACGCGCCGCACGGTGTCGCGCGCGTCTGCTCTTGTCTTCTGCGAGTCCAGGAAGCAAAGATGCTTGGCCCACGGAATGTCGATCAACAACTTGAGCGCGTGCTCC
>DATEKZ010000062.1:0-5746 GCA_035277185.1 Verrucomicrobiia bacterium | reverse complement strand
TGGGACCGGCGATTCCGCAACTGGAAGCGGAAGTCGCGAAACTCTCCCATGCCAGGCACGGCATCGGTTGCGCCAGCGGCACCGACGCGTTGCTCCTGCCGCTCAAGGCGTTGAATCTGCAGCCGGGCGATGAAGTGATCACGACGCCGTTCACGTTCTTCGCGACCGCGGGGACGATCCATAACGTCGGCGCGACGCCGGTGTTTGTGGACGTGGATCCGGTTACGTACAATCTCGACGTCGGGCAGCTTGAATCGAAGATCACGAAGAAAACCCGTGCGATCATGCCCGTGCATCTCTACGGACAGATGGCCGATATGGATGCCGTGATGCAAGTGGCCGGCAAGCACGGGTTGGCGGTTATTGAGGATGCCGCTCAAGCGATCGGCGCGGAATACAGGGGACGGCGCGCCGGTTCCATTGGACACTATGGATGTCTGTCATTCTTCCCATCGAAAAACCTCGGTGCGGCTGGCGATGGCGGAATGGTGGTTACCAACGACAGCCAGCGCGCTGAGAAGCTCGTTCGCCTCCGTTCTCACGGTTCGAAGCCGAAGTATTATCACAAACTCATTGGCGGTAATTTCCGCCTCGATGCCCTTCAGGCGGCGGTCGTCTCGGCCAAGCTTCCGCATCTGGATGGCTGGACGACAGCGCGCCAGCGAAACGCGAAACGATATGACAGCCTTTTCGCAGAGTCCGGCCTGCAGATCGCCGGGTCTTCCCGGTATTCGCGCAGCTCCGATGCTCGAAGTGCCTTTCTCAAAGGGACGCCCCAGGTCTTCATTCCCACCGTGGTCGCCGGCCGTCACATCTTCAATCAGTACGTGATTCGGGTTTCGCGACGGGACGAATTGAAGGCTGCTTTGGAGGCCAAAGGCGTCGGCACGGAGATTTACTATCCGGTGCCCATGCATCTGCAGGAGTGCTTCGCGTATTTGGGACAGAAAGAGGGGGCGTTTCCCGAGAGCGAGGGCGCCGCGAAAGAAACGCTGGCGCTGCCCATTTACCCGGAACTCACCGACCAGCAGGCACGTCACGTAGTGCAATGCGTTCAGGGGTTCTTTTCCGGCTCTTGAAACGTGGGAATCCGACCCATAACGAGGCCCCTTTGTCAATTGACCCTTCAACGCCGGCACAGGGGGCTCGTAAACCGGCCTTGTTTTAAAGCATGATCGGGGTCGTTGCCAAGCCAGGCGAGACTGCGGCGGTTGAGGAGTTCTTTCAATTGTTCAAGACTCCCTGGGAGTCCTATCGTGAAGGCTGCCCGTACGATGTCGTGATCACGACGACGGGAGAAGTCCCCGACGTGGACGCCGTCCTGCTGATCGTCTTTGGATCCGCCCCCGCGAGCGTAGATGCGCCGGCGGGAATTGTTCCGGGCTCGAAGAGCCGGGGCGCGGTGTCGGACCGCCGGGGAAGCCGGCTGCCAATCTATGGGGAATTGCTTACGTTCAAGCCGGCCGCTGCTGTTGAAACCGTGCTCACGATTGAGTCGGCGGTTGGCGGCGTCAGGATTCACTCGTCGGAGAGGACGCTTCTTCGTCTGGGGTTCGACTTGTTCCGCGAAGTGGAGTACCTCTTGTCTGCCGGTCAGCCGTTGGAGAATGCGGCCGTGCCGACGCTCGACCTCCACATCGCCATGCTGCGAAACTGGATCCTCGAAGCGGGCGTGGGGCTTTTGGAGATTCCACCCGTTCCGGCCGGACATGATTTCGCGGTCTGCCTCACGCACGACATTGATTTTATTGGAATCCGGGACCACAAGTTCGACCATACGATGTTCGGTTTTCTCTATCGGGCGACGTTCGGTTCCCTGCGCGATTTTGCCAGGCAACGGATGTCGCTGGGGCGACTTCTCCGGAATTTGCGGGCAGCCGCCTCTCTGCCGTTCGTCCATCTGGGCCTCGCCAGGGATTTCTGGCTTCCTTTCGAGTGGTACTTGCGTGTCGAAAAGAACCTTTCGGCGACGTATTTCCTGATTCCCTTCAAGAAGCGCGCGGGCGAGCGTGTCGCCGCGAAGAATCCGCAGCGGCGCGCGACGGCCTACGACATTACGGACATTCCCGAATGGACGTCTCAATTGACGAAGGAAGGTTGTGAGATTGGGGTCCATGGAATTGATGCCTGGCACAGCATTGAGAAGGGGCGTGACGAACGACAGAGAATCTCAAGGGTCACGGGCGATTCGGAGATTGGAGTCCGGATGCACTGGCTGCAACAGGATCAGAACACGTACCACATTCTGGAGGAGGCCGGTTACGCCTACGATTCGACGGCCGGCTATAACGACACCATTGGTTATCGGAGCGGCACTACCCAGGTGTTTCGCCCGGTTGGCGCACGAAGGCTGCTTGAACTTCCAATGCACATTCAGGACGGCGCCCTGTTCTATCCGCAGAAGCTGGACCTGTCCGAGCGTGAGGCGACGGAGTGCTGTGAGGGACTCATTCAGAATGCCCGCAGGTTCGGCGGGACGCTCACAGTGCTCTGGCACGACCGCAGCCACGCTCCCGAAAGGTTCTGGGGAGATTTCTACGAGCGGCTTGTCGAACGGCTGAAGGCCTGCCGTTGCTGGTTCGGAACAGCGGGCCACGTGGTGAACTGGTTCCGTCAGCGCCGGGAAGTGACTTTCGAACGGGTCGAATCGGACGATGGGATTTCTCGAACCAGGATTCGCTACAGCGGTGCCGTCATTGAACCCCCCCTGGTTTTGAGGAGGCACGTCGGGGACGGGGACATGGAGTCACGCGACGTGGGGCAAACCGTTGATGTGGTCTGGCGCGGGGACAGCGAGATGGAATTCGGCGATCATTGGGCGTCGCACAAGACGCAGCCTGCGGGGGCTGCTCTTGTGCGCGGTGAGCAATTGGGGTGAAGAATGGAATTGTTCGGTTGATGAGGACTGTTTGCATACTGCTTCAGAGCCACTACGACTCTGATATCCGAGTGCTGCGAAAGGCCGAGGCTCTGGTGTCGGCAGGGTATCGCGTCGATGTCCTCGCCTTGCGCTCATCTCGAGGCGGTCCGAAAGCCTATTGCCTCAATGGCGTCAACGTCTACGCGGTCTCGCTGGGCAAGAAGCGGGGATCGCTCGCCCGTTACTCCTTTGAGTATTTTGCCTTTTTCTTCTGGGCCTTGTTCAAACTATCGGTGTTGATGCGAAACCGGCGTTACGCGATTGTGGATGTGAACAATCTCCCGGACTTTCTCGTTTTCGCAGCGGTGTTCGCCAAATGGAAGGGGGCGAAGGTCGTTTTCGACATGCACGAGATCACGCCGGAGTTTTACAGGTCCAAGTACGGTGTCGGCCCGGACACGCTGCAGGTTCGTCTGGCCACGGTGGTGGAGAGAGCCAGTGTGCGCTTTGCCGACCACGTCATCACGATCAACGAGCCGATCCGCGATCTCATTGAACACCGGTGCCGGCCCGCTTCAAAACCGACCGTCATCATGAACTCGGCCGACGAGTCGATCTTCTCCTCCGTTGCCGGCGTGACGTCCGCCTCCGGTGCGACGACCGATCCGGAAAAGTTCGTGATGATGTACCACGGAACGCTGACGCACATCTACGGCCTGGACATCGCCTTGGAAGCCTTTGGAAGGGCCCAACAGGAAATGCCCGGCGCCGAATTCTGGATTCTCGGCAACGGACCGGAAAAGGGCGCCCTGGAAAGTCTCGCCCGCAAGCTCGGCCTGGAAAACAAGGTCAAATTCCCAGGAACAGTTCCTCCGCAGGAGATACCCGAGTGGTTGCGGCGTTGCGACGTCGGAGTTCTGGCCACGCGGCAGGATGTCTTCCTCGATTATTCTTTCTCAAATAAGCTCTCGGAATACATCATTGTGGGAAAGCCGGTTGTTTCCTCGCGCCTGAAGACGATCCGCCATTACTTCACTGAAGAAGCGCTGGCGTTCTTTGAACCGCACAATCCCGCGGATTTGGCGAAGCAAATATTGCGGATGTATCGCGACCCGGCTCTGCGAATTCAACACGCCCGAAAGGCGAAACTTGAATACGCGCCCATAAGGTGGGAGGTCATGAAGGACCGTTACCTGGCCCTCATGGGAGGACTGCTGGGAACCGAAACGGTGATCTCCGCGCAGCCGTCGCCGCCTCTGCCCGGGGTGATGCTGCGGTGAGCCGGTTCTTGGCGGGGTTATATGTATCCAAGGAACAGGGTCGAGGACCCCAAAGCGGTCACGCTTAAGCTCCTGGCTCATTGCCGGGATAATGACTGGGCTGGACACGATCCGTACGACGCCCTCAACAGCGAGCTGTTCAGGCGGCTTCCGTTTTTGAACTTCAGGCTGCCGCGCCTGGTATTCACCCAGGCGCTCAAGAGAAGTCCGATCAATATCCGGGCGCTACTGTTCGTTCCCCGGACGCAAAATCCGAAAGCGCTGGCCCTGTTCCTTGCTTCGCTGCTGAAACTGTCGAAGCTCGGTTTGCTGGACGATGCAAGTCTGGTGCCGGCAATGACCGGGAAACTGATTGCCCTGCGTTCAAAGGACACTCCTTACTGGTGCTGGGGTTACAGCTTTCCCTGGCAGACCCGGACGATCGTGGTGCCGCGTGGGGCGCCGAACCTGGTCTGCACGATTTTCGTCGTGAATGCGTTGCTGGACGCCTACGAAGCCTGCGACGATTCCCGTTGCCTCGACATGGCCGTCAGTGCCGCCGAGTACATCGTGAACGATCTCTACTGGACCGAGGGCGATGGAGTGGCCTGTTTCAGTTACCCGCTCCCGACCTCGCGAACGCGCGTCCACAACGCGAATCTTTTGGGGGCCGCGCTGCTCTGCCGGGTTGCCAGGCATTCAGGAGAGAAGAAGTTCCTCGAGCCGGCATTGAAGGTGGCGAGGTACTCAGCGGCGAAGCAGCGTGAAGACGGTTCGTGGGATTACGGCGAGGCGCCCACGCAACGATGGATCGACAACTTTCACACGGGATACAATCTGTCCGGTCTGCGGTCGATTGGCCGTGATGCCGGAACGCCGGAGTTTGAATCCCGCATTCGTCGCGGGTTTGAGTTTTACCGGAGGCATTTTTTCAGGGAAGACGGCGCGCCGCGGTATTTCCACAACCGCACCTACCCGATAGACGTTCATTGCGTGGCGCAAAGCATTCTCACGCTGTTGGAGTTTCAGGACCTGGACGAGGGTAATGTCCGGCTGGCTCGTTCTGTTTTCGAGTGGGCTAGGACGCACATGTGGGACGAGCGGGGATACTTTTACTATCGGGTGTTGCCGGTCTGCACTATCAAAACCTCTTACATGCGATGGTCGCAGGCGTGGATGCTCCTGGCACTCACCACGCTTCTGGAGCAGGGTCAAACGCAGGAGGCGGTGAAGGAACTCTGCGCGCCATGAAGGCGGACGCTCATCCGGTTGCTGACGTGAAGAATCATTCAACGAATCTGGCGCCTGGCGAGGGCCAGTGCTCCTACGTTGTTGTGACTCCCGCGCGGAACGAGGCGGCGGTTATTGAGGAGACGATCCGGTCGGTGGTTGGCCAGACAGTGAAGCCACTCAAATGGGCCATCGTAAGTGACGGCTCAACGGACGGCACCGACGACATCGTGAAGCGATATGCCGCCGAGCACGATTGGATCGAATTGCTGCGGATGCCGGAGCGGAAGGAACGTAACTTCGCAGGGAAGGTGCACGCATTCAACGCCGGTTACGATCGTGTTCGCCATCTACCCTACGCTTTCCTGGTTTGTATGGATGGGGACATCTCGTTCGA
>DATEKZ010000061.1:0-4143 GCA_035277185.1 Verrucomicrobiia bacterium | reverse complement strand
CGCGTCGGGTGATTTCGAAATGATAGAACGGTCCTTCCTGGAGCTCGTAGCGTTCCGGCTCGTTGAATTCGGATTCGCGCAACGGTGTTCTCATTTCCCCTCCTTCGTCGGCTGCGCGGCGCGTTGAACCGCTTTGAGGATGTTCCCGTACCCGCAACATCGACAGATATTGCCGTTGAGCGCTTCGATAATCTGCGCCTGGGTCGGTTTCGCGTTGCGCTTCAGGAGCGCGACGGTCGTCAGAATCATGCCGGGCACGCAGAAGCCGCACTGCATCGCTCCTTCTTTGGCGAACGCGTCCTGAACCGGATGCAGCTTTCCATTGACCGACAAGCTCTCGATCGTTTCCACTTTCCGCCCTTCGGCCTCGCTGATCTCCGTCTGGCAGGAACGGACGGGGTTGCCATCGATCAAGACGGTGCAGGCGCGACATTGGCCCTCGCCGCAACCATACTTTGTCCCGGTGAGATCAAGGTCTTCCCGCAACACCTCGAGGAGGGTGCGGCGCGAATCCGTCGAGACGCGTTGCGGTTTTCCGTTCAGGGAGAATTGTACGGTCGTATTCATGGTTTCGGTCTCATCCTCAACTCACTGATGAATTCGATAGAGGTGAACTTCATACGGTTTGAAGTCGTCTGCAAATGCGCCTTGAAGCACTGAAATGCTTCGCGACTCGCCCAGGACTTCGGCCGCCATGTTGGGCGGCAGGTCGCCGACCCGGAATGTGCCGCGCGTCGGTTGATTACGCATGTTCACGGCGAACAGATATGTGGCGCCCTCGTGTTTCTTCACCAGAAACGCAATCGGCGTTTCCTTGGAAGATGACTCAACGGTGGCGCCACCGGTTACAGCCGGGCCGTTGAGGACAGGCGCGAGTTCATGGATCTGGCGGTTGATGGCTGTAACGGCGGCCAGCATTTCGGGGTCGTCCAGCAACGCGGCCTCATTGAAGGCGGGTTTGAACTGGTGAACGAAGTAAATCAGTCCGCGCGACCCGTGAATCAGCGCCATCCAGACTTCGGCGCGCACCTGCTGCGGCGTGGCCTTGACCCGGGGATTGTCAATGTGGGTGCATTCGATGCAATTCCAAACGGTCTTTTCGCCGCGCGTCCATTGCATGAGCCGTTCGACTCCGCGAGCGACAAACTCCAATTTCCCTGCGACTTCCGGCGCGTCATGCACGGCCGGATAGATGTCGAAAGAGGCGATGTCGCAGCCATTGACGTATTCGGAGTAATCCTCCGGATGATTGCGGCGGACGCCGCGGCCGATGTAATTATCCCAGGCGACACCCTGGCCCAGATTCAACAGGACGGGTCGTGTGGGGTCCGCGGCCCGCATCCGTTCGTAATCCCGGAGGACCGTTTCCGGCGCAACAGGCGGACCGTAGCCTTTGCCCGGTCCGAGCGACTGCGCATTATCCGGTTCGTCGCCATGCATCCAGCCGACGATGATCGGATTCTCTATCTCCAGTCCGAACCGGTTCTGCGCGCAGATCACGGGCATGCCCGCATTTTCCAGTTCCGCGAGTTGGTTCGTAGTCGGTCCTCGCCAAAGGCCAACGTAGAGGTTGATGCCGGCGGCCTTGTAGCGGGCTGCGTTTTTTGGGTTTTGCAGCCAGACGGCGATGGGAAAGTACTGTGGTTTCGTCGATGGACCGTTTCTCCATTGAGCAGCTCTTTTTTCTACGGCCAGCTTCGCCTTGTGTTCGGCGGCGGTGGCTGTCACAACGCACAGCGTGGCGAGAAGCATTGCAGTGAGGCGCGGTGTCACAGGTCTTAAGTTTAGTTACTCGCTCGCCGGTGTCGAAGGGAATTCGCGGCTCCAACAGCTTCGTCGAGCGCCTTCGTAATCGAAAAATCGGGGAATCGAGGACGAGGACGGGAAAAAAACGATCCGATTTGCGTGAGCCGGCGGCCACGCGGCGTTAGTCAATGATGACGGGAATGTCTGTCGGAGCAGAGCGAAACGCGGAAGTGGAGGGCAATTCCACGCGGATGATGGCTTTGCCTCTGGCGGCGTTGGCGGCGACCCGAACCGGGCCGTGATAGAGGACCCCTCAGCACCGGCTCTTGAGATCGAACCGTGTTTCGTTCTGGTTGCCGGATGAGTCGCGGCAAATCAATGTCGCCACCACATAGTCGTTCGCCGGCAGGAATTGGTTGTCCACAGAGCAGAACGTTCCGGGTCCTTCCCCCGGGTTGCCCATGAAGACCTTGAAATCGTTCGACTGGCCGCGTTTCAGGACACCACTCATCCAATGAAGAAACTGGAAGGGTCGGTCATGCCCCGGGATGAACACGGGTGCGGTTTGAGGCGAGGTCGAGAAATTGCCGTATTGGTCCGGCTCGGACCCGTAGCCGCCCATGGTCATTTTTGTTCCCAGCCATTTCATGCGATACGACACCCGGTGCGGTCTCCAGGTAATCGTGAATTCGGTATGTACCCGGTCGGTGCCTGGCTCCGTGAACCGTCCGATTTCGAACACGGTGTTGGTGTCAGAGGAAGCCGTCTTAGTCTTGGCGACGAATCGTTCGGGTGCTTCCGTCAAATCGCCGTCCGCATCGAGATCGAGGTAAAGAACGTCAAACACTCCGGCGTCCCGGCTCGATTTGTCCAGGACAGCCCAGACCGGAGTCACTCCGTTCGTTCCGAAAACAAAGGTGCCGTAGAGGGGTTCGCCGGCGACGAACGCCGGCGACTTCGTGATCTTGCGATTGGATTTTGCGGGGTCGCTTCCGTGGGCTTGAAGGGACAGGAACAGAGACAACGCTGCCATGCAGGCAGTCCATCCGAGCCGTCCTTTCTTCATACCAGCCGACCCTCGCTCCGGGTCCGGAACAAAGCAAACTGGAAAATTTTCTCATTTTCATCAAACCAATGGACGCTAGTGTGGTGTCCCTGAAATAGCTATACATTCGTTGCGTTCAAATTGGCCTGTGGCGAGGCGTCGAGGAGGGAGCATCCCCGAAGTGGGGCTGTGACCGACGAGCAACGACGCCACAGGCCAATTTCAACGCAACCCGTAGGGCGGCAGTTCTTTTTCGCGCAGACTTCGTTGCTCGCTCCTTACAGATCCACTGCGGGATATGCTCGTCGCTCGCGCCTCGTCTGCGCGAAAAATCCCTTGCCGCGAATGTATAGCTATTTCAGGGACACCACACTAGGATGGCCGTTGCCGAATATTGAAGAATCGCATGAACGCTTGTTCCATCTTTATCGCCGGAGCTTCGGTCCTTGTGTCTGCAGTCGATTTGCGCGCGGAGATAAAAGTCGTCGCCGATCATAACGCCGCCGCTCAGGCTTCGGCCGGTTTTAAGTTCAAAAACGTCCCGCTGCCGTCCCGAGGTGATGCGGCCACGAAGGCCAGGTTCACGATCGTGGACGGGGCGAAAGACTCCAATGGTGGAGACGTTGACCGACTCCACGACGGACGAGTCCCCACCGACGAAGACGAGCCATCGGAGAATTTCTTTTTCAACGCGGGCACCGGAGGTGGGAGGTTGTTGGTTGATCTGGGTGGCGCGATCGATGTCAGGCAGGTCAATACGTATTCATGGCATTCCAATACGCGTGGACCGCAGGTGTATCAGCTCTATGCCAGCGATGGGCAAGCCGGCGATTTCAACGCCCAGCCGAAGAGGGGGACCGACCCGGAGAAGCGCGGGTGGAAACGGATTGCAAATATCGACACACGGCCGAAAGAAGGCGAGAGCGGCGGGCAGTATGGCGTCAGCGTTTCTGATTCCGGCGGAACTGTTGGCCAGTATCGCTACCTGCTGTTTGACATCTCACGCACGGAAGAGACCGACGCGTTCGGCAATACGTTTTATAGCGAGATCGACGTGATCGATCTTAATGCGTCCGAGATTGCGGAAGCAGCGGTGTCCCAGCCGATCAGCAAAACATTCGAGGCCGAGGGAGGAAAGTATCAGATCACGATCGACACGTCGGCAGCGCCCGATTTGACGGAGTGGGCGGAGAAGGAATTGGCGCCGGTCGCGCAGGGGTGGTATCCAAAGATCGTCAGGATGCTGCCCAGCGAAGGGTATGAAGCCCCCACTCGCGTCACGATTCGATTCAGGGAAGGGATGGGAGGAACACCGGCCTCCGCAGGCGGGGGCGGGATCAATTGCAACATCG
>DATEKZ010000060.1:0-4666 GCA_035277185.1 Verrucomicrobiia bacterium | reverse complement strand
TGACGATTCAGATAGGCGCCCCCCTGACAGGAAACCCGATTGGGTACTTCATTCAGGAGCGAGAGCATCACCGAGATGTCATGAGGAGCGAAACTCCACAGAATGTTCTCCTCCGTACGGATTTTCCCGATGTTCAGACGGTTCGAATAGAAATAGTGTATCTTGCCCAGGGAGCCGTCCCGGATGAACTCCCGCAGTTTCACGATGGCCGGGTGATACTGGAGAATATGCCCCACCATCAGGATCCTGCTCCTCGCCTTCGCCACTTCAACCAGTTCCTGGCCGTCCTTCACATCGATCGACAGTGGCTTTTCAACGAACACGTCCTTGCCGGCTTCGAGGGCTGCTTTGGCCATCGGATGGTGAGCCACGGCCGGAGTCGCCAACGCGATGGCATTGATCTCAGGATCCTCAAGCACACTTCGGAACTCGCGGAAGAACTTGACGTTGCCGTATTGTTCCTTGCAGAGGGTCTCGACCGAGCTGTCGGAATCGCAGACCGCGGCGAGCGAGCCAACCTCATGAAAATTGCGGACAAGGTTCTTTCCCCAGTACCCCATCCCGACGACCGCCACGTTGACCACACTCTTGTTGTTCATTCCACTTTCCACGATTCCGTTCCTTTCATCGACCGCGCACCATTTGATCCGTCCGGAAAAAGTTGCCCGGCATCGGCCGGCCCGATGTTATCCCAATAGGGCCACACACCTTGCCGCGACGCACCCGTCGCCGTACAAAGCCTGGCGGCTGACCGGCGGCGCAAACGAGCGCACCGTCTGGACGATCCGGTCGCAATCCGATCCCGCGAGGACATTCCAGCCGGTCTCCACGGTTTCCACCCATTCGGTTTCATCGCGCAACGTGACACAAGGGACGCCGAGCCAATACGCCTCCTTCTGCAATCCACCCGAATCCGTCAGAATCAGGCGAGCGGACCGGGTCAGCGTAACCATGTCAAAATAGCCCACAGGTTCGATCAAACGAATGTGGTCGTTCAGCCGGTAACCGTGCCCCTCGATCACCTTGCGGGCACGTGGATGGACGGGAAAAATAACGGTCTCATCCAGCGCGCAAAATGCATTCAGTATCCCCGCCAGCCGCTTTGGGTCGTCCGTGTTTTCGCTGCGATGCACGGTCGCCAGCAGGTATCGCCGCTCTTTCAGTCCCAGTTTTTTCAGGATCTCCCGCGATCCGGCCGCGGCGCGCTCTTTGGCCCAGTTCAGGACATCCAGCATGACATCACCCACCAGGTGAACGTTCCGGGTAACCCCCTCGGTGGTCAGATTGGTGACGGCTGTTTGACTCGGACACAACAACAACTCGGAGAGATGATCCGCGACAACGCGATTGATCTCCTCCGGCATCCGGCGATTGAAACTCCGCAGGCCCGCTTCAACATGCGCGACGGGGACGAACAACTTGGAGGCCGCCAGGGCGCCGGCGAGCGTGGAATTTGTGTCGCCATAGACCAAAACCCAGTCGGGTCGCTCCGCGATCAGGACGTCTTCGATTCCGCGAAGCATGGCCCCCGTCTGCGCCCCATGGGAACCCGAACCCACGCCCAGATTGATCTCGGGCGCGGGCATTTCAAGTCCGTCGAAGAAAATCCCGGACATCGTGTAGTCATAGTGTTGACCGGTATGCACGAGGACTTCCTTGTGCCGCTTGCGCAGTTCACGGCTGACCGCCGCCGCTTTGATGAACTGGGGCCGAGCGCCGACAATGGTAATGATCTTCACTTATTGTACTTCCTGCCGACGACCGCCGTCTTGATGAGCCGGGGCGCCGAGACACCTTTGCCGACAGTAGGCCGCAACTTCCCTGGGCAGGGCGTGCCAGTGCTGGCCAACGTAGGTGAGTTTCACCCACTCAAGAAACTCCCGATACAGATCAACGGGGTACTGATCCAACGTTGGGGCAATGCCCCGGAAGGCGACGTAGTCCGGATGAACGTTCAGCAACGCCATGCCGCTACGGGATGCGATCCATTGCAGTTTCCGTTTCCAAATCCCGGTCGTTTGCTCCTTCATGAGGATAAACAGCGTGGAATCCTGCGCCAGGGTGTAAGGCAGTTCCACGTAGCCGCACTCAGTGGAGGACTGATGGTTGATCGTTGACGGTCGAGCATTTGATGGCGACGTGGAGCCAGGAACCCAGAACGGGAAAATCGTATTCGCGCCGTCAGGCTGTGGCTCAAATGGATCCGTGTCGAACGTGGAAGAGTCGTAGAGAATCTTGAGCTCCTGTATCCAATCCAGATTGCGCATCATGAAGCCGGAACGGAATCCGACCGCATTCCATTCCCGCAAGGCGCGATTGATACCGACAGCGCCGGCTTGAAAGCTTTGCCACGAGCGGTAAAGCTTGCCGTCGTGGCGGTGGTCATGCACCCCGATCTCGAAGCCGTTGCGTTCAAGCCATCGCCGGAGGGCCTCGGGGACCTCGTAACCGCCGTCTGGAATGAAGTTGAAGGAGGAACGAAATCCCAGTGACATCTCGACTTCGGCAAGCTCCTTGACGCAATCGATGCCCCGTTGGGATTCGACATCATGCGTGAGCACCAGGGCGAATTTCTTTCCGTCCGGCCAACCCGGCCACCCCGCCGGCGCCGTTCCTGCCGAATCCATGATCGGCCAGACGTCGCGCGAGGCTTCGCGCTTTCTCAGAGTCAACCAACGCCGGATGCCAAGGCGAACTCTTTTGGGTATCAGCGGCTTGAAGTGGTAGTAAACACGAATCAGAAAGAGCGAAGAACAGCAAGCCACAAGCGCCACCATCAGTGGATTTAGAATGAAAGTTCGAAGCGGCATTCGGTTATTTGAATCCATCCTTTGGGCCGTTTCAGGCAGACTTCGTCCCCGTCAAGTCGCACGTTCGGCGATTTGATTCTCAAACGAACTGGCCTACCCAAGCACCTTGCAGGCCACCCGGCACGATTCTGATTCTTCATGGCGCAGATCACCAGGCACGAAATCTGCGAAGCGCCTGCCGATCTGTTTGAGTCGGACGCGCCGGTCGGAAAGGTCGGCGCTCAGCAATACCGTGGCTTTTTTACAGGACTTCCGACATGACCATGATCGCTAACGAAAGGATTGGATTGGACGCGCATCGGGCTCAACCAAAAAAGCACAATTACAACTCGTGCTGGAGCCAGGACGGAACATATTTCCGGCGTTTGTTCAGAACAAAACCGACGTTCGCCTGGGCTTCCCTCAACAGCGCCGTGGCCTGTTTCGCAACCGGTTGAGCCGTCTTCTCCGACTCCAGGACCATGAGAACCATGTCCATAACGCCGGAAAGTCGCGCCGTGACGCTCGTCTGATCGACCGGAAGCATGTCGAAAATGATGTATTCGTAGTCGCTCGTCTTTAGCCGGGGGATCAACCGGGTGAATCGACGAGGGAGGATCGTCTGCGGTTGATTGTCGTTCAGTTCGGTTCCGGCGGCGACACAGAGGTTCGATTGTACCACCGCCATTTTCCTCTGGCTTCGGTCCAGTGCTTCCAGGATCCCGCACGCGGGACGGCCCTCGTAAAACGGGTGCGCCGCCCCGACTTCAAGTTTCAGGTCCACCAACAGGACTTTGCCGTCGCCTGTCTCCGATAATGCGGCCGCCAATCCCGCCGCAATCGACGTGACCCCCGCTCCGTTGTGGCAACTGGTGATCGCCACCAGCTTTGGCTTGTGGGTCAGGTCGCGTCGTTCGAACCAGGTAATGATCCGATCTCTCAATCCTTCGGCATAGGGGCGAAGTTTGTAATCAGGATCCCAGGGAGTCACTTCCCGCGCGCCCGCGTCCTCGGCATTTGACGGCGCTGCCACCGCTTCGATTCCGCCAGACGACCCGCGCGATGTCTGCACCGCGGGCAGCACGCCACTCGCCCGCCGCTTGAACAGCGCTCGAAGTGTGGATTCCTCCGGCGTCGATTCCGTCACTGGGACTGGGACCATCGGTTGCCGGCTGCCAGGCTTCGGTGCTGAAACGAATTTGGCACCCAGGAGACCGGGGATCGCCGGCTTGCGCTTGTTTGTTTCCTTATGCCCCGCGGAGTCTGCGCCCCCGGTTTCAGCGGCATCCCGGGAGCCGTTTCCGCTGTTCGCCGGCGGGGAAGGTTCTGCGTGGTCTCCGAGGGGCAGACCTCGAGTTCCCGCTGTCAGAACCAGGAGCGGTTTGCCATTCACACGGACTCGAGGAATGGAGATGAACAACGGGCCGTTGAGCTTTCCCGTTACATCCGCCGGCCGCCGAATGCTCTGATCGATGACCAGTTCACTCAACAAAGCCAGACCAACGCCCAGAGCAAACAAGGCCACAAACACCTGCAATACAAACTTGTATGTCTTCTTCGCGACCTTGGCCGGAGGTGTCGGCGAATTGATCACGTCGATGGTGGTCGCCTTGGCAGCGCTCAATTCCTCAGCGAACCGTGCCTGGTCGAGATTGGCTTTGAAACGAAGATAATTCGTTTCCTGGAGAATTCTCTCTCTTTCCAGCCGGATGATGGCCGCCTCCAGTCCATCCATGCTGAACACATTCGTATGCATGCTCTGCAACTGCGTCCTCAGGTATTGGATCTGACCGACCAGTCCGGCGATTTGCGAGGCTTGGACGGCGGGATCTCGATCCGGCGAGACGCCGGGGATGGTGGACGTGGACGCAACCGTC